>NZ_JACJER010000084.1:0-21114 GCF_014164185.1 Shewanella sp. SG44-6
CCAGCTGTTAAAAAAGAACGTCCAGCGCCAGTCGTTGCTCCTGTGATTCAACTTGTGCCAGCTAAGCTTGAAGATTTAAAACAAAAACAACGCGTTAATGTTAAGTTAGGTGCTACCCCAGTACCAGGTGTTGTGACTGATATTAATAAAGAAGATGTGCATGTTCAGTTAGATTCTGGCTTGTCCATCAAAGTACGTGCAGAGCACATACTATTATAGAAATTTAAGGAGTACTTGTTGATGCGAAAACTTACCTTGGCCGCGTCAATTGCCAGTTTATTTGTCGGCTTTTCGGCATGGGCAATTTCACCAACGATTCAAATCAGCGAGTTACCTAAACTAGCACAAGAGCCACAACATAAAGTGGCTAGCAAGCGAGTGACAACATTGTTCACTCGCTCGCATTATCATCGCTTTAATCTTGATAATGCATTTTCTGAACAAATATATTCCCGCTTTCTTGAGCAGCTTGATTATCGTCGAAATGTACTAACTGCGGCAGATATTGCGAGCTTTAGTCAGTATAAAGAACAGTTTGATAATATGGTCGAGTCTGGCGATATTAGCCCCGCCTTTGCTATGTATGAAGTTGTGCAACAACGTCGCTACGAACGTTTTGCTTATGCTTTATCTTTGCTCGATAAAGAGTTTGATTTTACCCAAGCAGGCGATGCTTATGAATTTGATCGCAAAGATGCACAATGGCCAAAAGATGAAGCTGAAGTTAATGAGCTTTGGCGTCAGCGGGTTAAGTATGATGCATTAAATCTCAAGTTGACTGGTAAAAAATGGCCTGAAATTGTTGAAGTGCTCGAGAAACGTTACAACAATGCCATTAAACGTTTAAGCCAAACCCAAAGCGAAGACGTATTTCAAACCGTAATGAATGCGTTTGCTCGCAGCGTTGAACCTCACACCAGTTACTTATCCCCACGTAATGCTGAACGTTTCCAAATGGAAATGAACCTAAGCTTAGAGGGCATTGGTGCTGTGTTGCAAATGGATGATGATTACACTGTTATCAAAAGTTTAGTGGCAGGAGGCCCTGCTGCCAACAGTGATAAATTATCGCCAGAAGATAAAATTGTTGGTGTTGGTCAAAAAGACGGTGGCATTGTTGATGTTATTGGCTGGCGTTTAGATGATGTGGTTGATTTGATCAAAGGTCCAAAGGGTAGCGAAGTTGTATTACAAATTTTACCCAAAAAAGGTGGCGCAAATGCTAAACCTTTTGAAGTGGTGATTACCCGTGACAAAATTCGTTTAGAAGATCGCGCAGCTACCTCAAAAGTAATTGAACCTAAAGAAGGTCAGTACGCCAATCGTAAAGTCGGTGTGATTCAAATCCCTGGATTTTACATGAATCTGTCGCAAGACGTGGCTAAAGAAATCGCTAAACTTGAAAAAGACAATGTTGAAGGCATTATTATTGACCTTCGTGGTAATGGTGGTGGGGCGTTAACTGAAGCCACATTATTGACCGGATTGTTTATTGATCAAGGGCCTGTTGTGCAAATTCGTGACGCCAATGGTGGTATTAATCAAAATCGTGATAATGATGGTATTAGTGCATACAGTGGTCCACTGACTGTGATGGTAGATCGTTACAGTGCATCTGCATCAGAGATTTTTGCTGCGGCTTTACAAGACTATGATCGCGCCTTGATTGTGGGTGAATCGACTTATGGTAAAGGCACGGTTCAGCAGCATAAAAGTTTAGGTCGAATTTATGACATGTATGAAAAACCAATTGGTCATGTTCAGTATACCATTGCCAAGTTTTACCGTATCAATGGTGGCAGCACACAACGTAAGGGTGTTACCCCAGATGTGCGCTTGCCTACTGCTTTAGAAGCGGGTGAATATGGTGAATCGGAAGAGAAAAATGCGCTTCCGTGGGATAAAGTTCCTGCTGCTCAATACACTACATTAGGCAATATTACGCCTATGTTGATAAGTTCTCTTGATGTTAAACATCAAGCGCGGATCAGCAATGACGAAGAGTTTAGTTATATTTATCAAGATATAGCTGAATTCAAAAAGCATCACAATGACAAAACTATCTCGCTTGTTGAAAGTGAACGTCTTGCTTCTCGTGAAGATGATGACAAGCGTGCACTTGATCGAGAAAATGCCCGAAGAGAGCACGATGGTTTAGCAATTGTTAAGTCACTAGATGATATAGAAAAGACCGATGACAGTAAGTTACCGGATGCCTTTTTAGATGAAACGGCTTATATCACGCTTGATATGGCGGATGCAGAGAAATTGGCAAAAACAAACTCAAAGTGATTTTGTGTGACAGTTAACAAACGCGCTTAGGCGCGTTTTTTCTTAATAATAACCTCAGCTCTGGATAATAAACGGTTGCAAATAGTCCTTCGCATCTCTAACTACGTTGTATCGACTTGCAGTAGGTTAACAGCGGTCGATTCGGCTTGTTAGTAAAATGACCTTTTTGAGGTGGAATAGGCAGTATATTGATATTTTATCCCATTTATCCAATCACTTAACCACGGCTGAAGTGAAATAAAAACAATACCAATTCGATAACGTTCCCACACAAGTTTAATCATATTGGCATGAGTACCATTGAAAAGGATCCTGTATGAACCAAGCGCAAGAGAAACACCTCAAAGATTATACTAAGCCTGCATTTACCATTTCTCATGTAGATTTAAACGTTATTCTTGATGGCAAGAATACTAAAGTAACGGCTGTTAGTAAGGTGATCCGTAATGGCCAACATCAGCATGATTTAGTGCTTGATGGTGAACAACTTTCTCTGAGCTCAGTCAAGCTTAATGGTACAACGGCAAACTATCGTCAACACGAAAGCCAATTAACGATCACCACTGAGCTAAATGAGTTTGAATTAGAGGTGGTTACTTTACTTGATCCTGAGGCAAATTCGAGCCTTGAAGGTCTTTACATGTCTGATGGTGCTTATTGCACGCAATGTGAAGCCGAAGGATTTCGTCGCATTACTTACTTCTTAGACAGACCCGATGTTTTGGCTATTTATACCGTGCGTATTGAAGCCGATAAACATGCTTTTCCTTTTTTGTTAAGTAACGGTAATTTAATTGATAAAGGCGAGATGCCACGTTCTGGACGTCACTTTGTTAAGTGGCATGATCCATTTCCAAAACCAAGTTACTTATTTGCCGTTGTCGCTGGTGACTTTGATTTGCTTAATGACAGCTATACCACTCAGTCTGGTCGCGAGGTGACGCTGCAAGTTTTTGTTGATAAAGGTAATTTACATAAAGCCGATCACGCGATGGCGTCATTGAAAAAATCGATGAAATGGGATGAAACCCGTTTTGGTCTTGAGTACGATCTCGACATCTATATGATTGTGGCAGTTGATTTTTTCAATATGGGAGCGATGGAAAATAAAGGTTTGAATGTGTTTAATACTAAATACGTTCTTGCTGATAAAGCCAGTGCTACTGACGAAGATTATCACGGCATTGAGTCAGTTGTTGGTCATGAGTACTTTCACAACTGGACGGGTAACCGAGTAACCTGTCGTGATTGGTTTCAACTGAGTTTAAAAGAAGGCTTAACCGTTTTTCGCGATCAAGAATTTAGCTCTGATGTGGGGTCTCGCGCTGTTAATCGTATCCAAGCCATTCGCGTGATGAAAAATCAACAGTTTGCTGAAGACACCGGTCCTATGTCTCATCCTATTCGTCCTGAAAGTGTGATTGAAATGAACAATTTCTACACAGTGACGGTTTATAACAAGGGTGCTGAAGTGATCCGCATGATGCACACTATTCTAGGTGAGGCCGGTTTTCAAGCGGGGATGAAGTGCTATTTTGAACGTCATGATGGTCAAGCTGTAACTTGCGATGATTTTGTTAATGCCATGCAAGATGCCAGCGGTAAAGACTTAACCTTATTCCGTCGTTGGTACAGCCAAGCGGGTACACCAGTCGTCACGGTCAAAGATCATTTCGATGCAGACAAGGGCGAATATCATTTAACTGTTACTCAGCAGGTGGTATCACAAGGTGTAAAGGGCCAAACACTGCATATACCTTTTAGTGTGGAGTTATTGGACCGAGCGGGACAGTCCATTGTCAATAAAGTACTGGATGTGACACAAGCCAGCCAAACATTTGTGTTTGATGGACTGGACAGTGCGCCTACAGCCTCCTTGCTTCAAGATTTTTCTGCACCGGTGAAACTCGTTTACGATTTTAGCATTGACCAGCTTGTTCATCTTATGCGCCATGCATCGAGTGAAGTTGCACGCTGGGAAGCATCGGTGCAATTAATCAGTCAAACCATCTGGGATAACGTTGCACAGTTACAACAGCAACAAGTAATGATGATTGACACCAGAGTGATAGAAGCCTTTAGAGGTGTTATTTTAGATGCTAATCTTGATCAAGCTTTAGTCGCTGAAATTCTGTCTATTCCGAGTGCTTCAGCACTTATTGAGCAGGTAGATCATGTAGATTTAGATGCATTGGCAAAAGCCAGAGAATTTGTTGTTGAAGAACTCGCCTCTGCTTGCGAAGATGAGCTGTTAGTGTGTTATCGAGCGCTGATATTAATCGATAATCCAGCTGCCAGAGCATTTAAAAATATTGCCTTATCATTATTATGCCAAGTCTCTGATACCCATGAATCGTTGGTTGAAAAACAATACTATTCAGCCAGAAATATGACCGACAGTTTAGGTGCTTTGAAAGCGGCCGCGATGGCGAAGTTAGCGTGTTTGCCTATGCTATTAAGTGACTTTGAGTCCACATGGAAATCAACCCCACTCGTAATGGATAAGTGGCTTACTTTACAAGCTTTAGTTAATAGTGACGATGTGATTGATCAGATTAAGACACTTACTAAACATAGCAGCTTTAGTTTCTCTAATCCTAATCGCATTCGGTC
The DNA here is from genome assembly GCF_014164185.1 of Shewanella sp. SG44-6. NCBI lineage: Bacteria > Pseudomonadati > Pseudomonadota > Gammaproteobacteria > Alteromonadales > Shewanellaceae > Shewanella > Shewanella sp. SG44-6. The sequence goes on from NZ_JACJER010000084.1 coordinate 4,906, forward strand.
ATTGATTGGAGCTTTTGCTGCGGCAAACACTTACCAATTTCATCGTGCCGATGGAGAAGGTTACCGTTATTTAACTAAAATTTTAGTTAAATTGAATAAATCTAATCCACAAGTTGCTTCGCGAATGATTACCCCATTAATTCAGTTTGCTAAATTTGACCAAGAACGTCAGCAATTAATGAAACAGTGTTTGGTCGAGTTAAAATCATTACCAGATTTGTCTAACGATTTATATGAGAAAGTGACTAAATCATTAGCTGAATAAAGTCTTAAATTACTATTTATCCAGTAGGATTAATCAGTCTGTTTAGTGTGTTAAAAAGGAGAGCTTGCTCTCCTTTTTATGGAGTGATTTATGGAGTTATTTTTTTCTCTTAACGTAAGTTATGAAGCTTTTTTGCCATATTACCAAGGGGTTGCAGAAAAAGTGCAAGTAAAGGACCACAAAGGTCGTGTATTGCACATCAATGGTAAGTATTTTAGACCTTATTTAACCCCTAATGGCATCCATGGCGAGTTTAAATTAGTCCTTTGCCCTGACGGGAATTTCAAATCCCTTAATAAATTATAGAGCATTTACTTCAAACGTTTGATTGATTAATCGTGTGTGAAGTAGCAAGCTGTTAACATTTATAAGTACATGAAAATAAACTTTTTTCGTTAGTGGTTAAATGATTGTATTTTTATCGCCTGTGTTAATTCAAATATAGGCAGGTTTTATTTAGCCATTTTTACCCCGACATCGTTAATTTTCTTAAACATTTTCTTTTTTTTGACCTTGCTCAATATAGTTAAATGCTGTAACAATGGTGTTGCCTGTGGGCTAACAAGATGTTGGTTAAATTCCTATAACAACTAATCCAACAGGTTACGGAGATGAACTAAAATGAATATTGTTAAAAAAAGATTTAACAAGTCGGCTCTCGCTTTGGGGGTGGTGTCGGCATTATGTTTGGGAATGAGCACTTCAGCCTCAGCTGCTTCTTTTCAATGGGGCGATGTACGAGGTACGTTTGACTCTACTTGGACCGCAGGTGCCAGTTGGCGTGTGTCAGATAGAGACTGGAGTGGTCAAATTGGTAAGGTGAATCAGCCACAATTTGATTGGTCAGGTTACTCAGCATTTGGTGGCGCATTTGGTTCAACCAAATATACGTCAGCCGAAATTTGGGCTCAGCCTGGCTCATATTCAAGCAACAATGACTTAAGTAACTTATTGTATGCAAAAGGTGATACGACTTCAGAGATCGTTAAAGGTCTTCATGAGTTATCACTTAAGTATGAAAACTACGGTTTGTTTTTACGTGGTATGTATTTTTATGATCGCAAACTCAATGATGGTGACTATGGATTTAATGACCCATTAACCGGTAAAGAGTTCGATCCTTGTGCAGACAGCAAAGCATCAGAAGTGCAATGTAAAGACATTCGCTTATTGGATGCATTTGTCTATGCCAACTGGGATTTAAACGACGGCGCGAATCCATTAAGCGTTCGTGTCGGTAATCAAGTGGTTTCTTGGGGGGAAAGTACCCTAATTTCTCATGGTATTGCTGAAATCAATGCTGTTGACTTAAACATTCTCAATGCGCCAGGTGCTGAACTTAAAGAAGCATTCCGTCCACAAGGGATGGTTTGGGCATCGTTAGGGTTATCTGAAAACTTAAACCTAGAAGCTTTTTATCAATATGATTGGCAGCCTATTTGGGTACCAACGCCCGGTTCAAACTTTGCGACTAATGATTTTGCGGGTTTTGGCGGATACAACCAGAATGCGCAGTTAGGTTTCAACTCTAATCCAGATATGAACCAAGATTTCCTTATTTCTGAATACACACGTCTATACGAAGCTGCCGCAGCCAGTGGATTTAATTCTGCTTATGCCGCTTATATGACAGCGTATTCAACTAAAGCAGCCTTAGTTCAGGATGCTGCAGACCCAAGTAATGATGGCCAATTTGGTGTTAAGTTAGGATATTACTCTCCAGAACTTGGCGAAACTGAGTTTGGTTTTTATTACATGAATTACCATAGTCGCCGCCCTCTTATCAGTGGTACAGCGTCTAATTTCACCACAGAGGCCATTGGTCGTGATTATGGTCGTTTAGCACAAAGCGGTGGCGTGATTGACCGTGATTTATTGCTGAGCATGGAAACCTTTACCAAGTCGCAAATTGTTTATCCTGAAGACATTCAGTTATATGGCTTCAGTTTCAACACTTTAGTAGGTGATACATCTGTTGCCGGTGAAATTTCTCACCGTGTAGATGAGCCATTACAAATTGATGATGTTGAATTACTTTTCTTAGCTATGCCTCAACAGCTAGCAAATGCAGGCATTCGTCCTGACTTAGATGGTATTTCACAAATGGATAATGTGGCGCCTGGCGAAACAGTTGATGGGTATATACTTACCGATACGACTCAAGCACAGATGACATTTACTCACCTATTTGGTCCAACACTTGGTTTAGACAACTTAACTATGCTTGCTGAAGTGGGTGGTGTGTGGATCCATGACATGCCTGGTTTTGACGAATTACGCTTAAATGGTCCAGGTACTGCGCGTTCTGGTGGCAATCCAGATATGCCTGGCATTATTGAAGCATTACATAATGGTCCAGAAACCAATCCATTCCCGACTGATTTTGCTTGGGGTTATCGTTTAGTGGCCAAAGCTGACTTTAACAACGTGTTTGCAGGTGTGAACATGTATCCAAGAGTCATTTTCTCTCATGACGTTGATGGCATTACGCCTGATCCAATGTTCCTGTTCACTGAAGGCAGAAAGTCTGTTGCTTTGGGTGTCAATTTTGATTATCAAAGTCGCTGGGGCGCAGATATTTCTTACAACAGCTTCTTTGGTGGTGTAGGAACAACAAATGCGATGACAGACAGAGATTATATTTCTTTCAACGTCAAGTATTCGATCTAAAAGGATAATTATAATGAAGAAACTGACGATATTATCGGCAGCAGTGATGATCGCACTAAGTGCACCTGCTGCGCTGGCGAAAGTATCACAAGCTGATGCAGATAAATTGGGTACAACATTAACCCCTCAAGGTGCAGAAAAAGCGGCAAATGCAGATGGTTCAATTCCTGCTTGGACTGGTGGTATCACTAAGCCTATTGCTGGTTACACCAAGGGTATGCATCATCCAGATCCGTTCCCAGATGACAAAAGCTTATTTACCATAACCAATGCAAATAAAGCCCAATATGCTGAGTTTTTAACTCCGGGTCAAAACAAACTATTTGAAGTCTATCCAGATACTTACAAAATGAATGTTTATCAGACTCGCCGTACAGCGGCTGTGCCTCAATATGTTTATGATGCAACTAAAGTCAATGCTGTTGGTGCTGAGTTAATTTCTGATGGTAATGGTATTAAAGGGGCCACAATTGGCGTTCCGTTTCCTATTCCTGCTAATGGCCTAGAAGTCATTTGGAATCATATTCTGCGTTTTCGCGGTGTAGATGTCGAAACGTATCGTAGCCAAGCTGCACCTATGGCGAATGGTTCTTATACTCTAGTTGAAAACTCTGAGGAAATTCGTTTCGAATATTCGCGTCCTGAGGTGACTTTAGAGAAACTTAAAGAAACCAACACCTTGTTTTACTTTAAGCAAGTTGTGACTCAACCAGCACGATTAGCCGGTACTGCATTGCTGGTTAAAGAAACCATGGACCAAGAGGCGCTTCCACGTCAAGCTTGGACCTATAACACAGGGCAACGTCGCGTTCGTAAAGCACCTAACGTCGCGTTTGATACTCCAGGTACTGTTTCTGATGGTCTAAGAACAACCGATGATTTTGATATGTTTAACGGTTCTCCAATGCGTTATAACTGGGAACTCGTAGGCAAAAAAGAAATTTATATTCCGTACAACGACTATCGATTACATTCAGACAAACTTAAGTATGACCAAATTTTAAAACCGGGTCATATCAATCCTGAATTTGTTCGTTATGAAAAACATCGTGTATGGGAAGTGAAGGCAACTTTAAAAGAGGGCATGCGTCATACCTATAAAACTCGCGTATTTTATATTGATGAAGATTCATGGCAAGTGGCAGTAACGGATATATATGACAACCGCGACGAGCTTTATCGTGTTGGTGTTGCTCATCTTATCAATTACTACGAAGTGCCTACGTTGTGGAGTACCTTAGAAGTATTCCATGACCTTCAATCACGCCGTTATTTAGCGATGGGTTTAGATAACGAAGGTCGTATGTATAATTTTGATGCATCACTTTCTGAAGCTAACTTCACACCAGACGCATTAAGACGTGCCGGTATTCGTTAATAGCCATAATAAAATGGGGCGCCTAGCGCCCCTATAAATTTTAAAGGAAGTTTGTATGACGTTTAGCATGCTTCGCAGTATTGTGGCGATTGGGATTAGTGCATGTTTATATACTGCTTCAGTAGATGCCCAACTCGATCCGCTTTCAGTTCAAATTCAACCCTTAGCTCAATCCTCTTTATTACTTGATATTGCCAATGCGGGCGACAAACTTGTTGCCGTCGGTCAACGTGGCAATGTGTTGATATTAGAAAATAATCAATGGCATCAAGTCGCCACTCCCGTTTTGTCCCAGTTAACCAAAGTGTTTTTTTTCGATGACAAACAAGGTTGGGCTGTCGGTCATGATGCCACGATTATTCACACCCAAGATGGTGGTGAGACCTGGTCAGTGCAGATGCAATCAGCTGAAATTGAGAAGCCATTTTTAGATGTACGCTTCTACACTCCTTTAGATGGTATTGCGGTTGGGGCGTATGGATTATTTTATCGCACCGCTGATGGCGGTAAAACTTGGCAAGATGAGTTTCACCAAGAATTGCTCTTTGAAGATGATGTTGCTTATTTAAATGACCTTAAAGCAGAAGATGAAGCCTTATATTTATCGGAGCGTGCGTCTTTATTACCTCACTTTAACCGTTTGATTCGTCTTGAAGATAAACGCTTATTATTGGTCGGTGAGCTTGGTATGGTGGCGGTATCTGATGATAATGGCCATACATTTACTAAAACCAATTTTGACTATGATGGCTCGATGTTCAATGCTATTTCGGTTGGTGATGATGTTTATGTAATGGGACTTCGTGGTCATGTATTTAAGTCAGATTTAAGTTTATCTGCATGGGAAGAAGTAGAGCTACCGGTTCAATCATCAATCAATGGTGCACTTGTTACATCTAATAATGACCTATACCTAGTCGGTAATGCTGGAATTGTATTATCAGTTGATGATGGTAGAGCAACTATTGTTGCTAGGCGTCAAGGTGAAAACATTGTGGCTATTGCTAAAGACAGTAAAGGCCAATTATGGTTTGCCGGTTCTAAGGGACTGTTTCAGCTTGATTAACCTTTTGGTTAAATTGGACAATTAAAACAACAATAATAAGGCCGAAAAGATGTTAGAAAAACTGGTCAATGGATTTGAATCTCATTTATTTCGTAATCGAAAATGGGTCATAATTTCATTTATTTTTATTACTATTTTTTTAGGTTACCAAGCCAGCCAACTAAAAATGGATGCGGCTTTCAGTAAAAATATTCCTCTTAATCACTCTTATATGCAAACCTATACCAAGCATCAGAAAGACTTTGGTGGTGCCAACAGCATTATGGTTGCAGTTGAAGATACGAGCGGCAATATATTTAATCCGGAATTTTTTGATGCACTCAAAAATGTCCACGATCAATTATTCTTTATTCCTGGGGTAGAGCGTTCACAGGTTAAGTCACTTTTTTCGCCTTCAACGCGTTTTACCGAAGTCGTTGAAGATGGTTTTGCTGGCGGCCCAGTTATCCCTGCTGATTTCAGTAACGATGAGTATGGCCTTAAAGTGGTACGAGACAATATCGAAAAGGCTGGCATTGTAGGTCGTCTTATCGGTAATGATTATACTTCTGCCATGGTATCGGCCCAATTGATGGAGTTTGATCCGCAAACGGGTGAAGCCATTGATACAATTGCATTTGCCAATCAACTTGAGCAAGAGCTTCGCGGTAAGTTTGAAACCGATAAGATTAAAATTCATATCATTGGCTTTGCTAAAATGGCTGGTGATGTAGCAGAAGGCGCCAAAGGCGTACTGTTGTTTTTCTTAATCGCCATAGCCATTACTGCAGTGATGGTGTATCTATTTTCCAAATCGATAGTGCTGACTATTTTACCATTGATGTGTAGTTTGGTTGCGGTATTTTGGCAATTAGGCTTATTGACGGTTATCGGATTTGGCTTAGACCCAATGTCGATTTTGGTGCCATTTTTGGTATTTGCCATTGGTGTCAGTCACGGGGTACAGATGATCAATGCTGTGCGTCGTCGCGTGCTAGATGGCCAGACGACGAAAGCGGCATCTGCATCGGCTTTTCGCAGCTTGTTAGTGCCGGGCGGCGTTGCGTTACTATCTGATACAGTGGGTTTTTTAACCTTACTTTCGATTGATATTGGTATTATTCGAGAGCTGGCAATTTCTGCATCATTAGGTGTTGCAGTGATTATTCTCACTAATCTTATTTTGCTTCCTTTAGTGATTTCATATTTCGAATTGCCGACTAAGCAGGATAACCCACAGAAACGTCAAAAAATAGAAAATATTTGGCGTTGGTTGTCTAAGTTTGCCACTCCGAAATATGCTGTAGTGGTATTGATTTCAACAGCAATCCTTTATGCCGTTGGTTTTCAGCAAGCGTCAAAAATGCAAATTGGTGATTTACAGGGTGGGGCGCCAGCGCTGCATCAAGACTCTCGCTATAACCAAGATACTTTCTTCATTACCAAACATTTCTCTATAACAACCGACGTTATGTCTGTGATTGTAGAAGCCACTCCTGAAGCTTGTACATATCATTCTGTGTTATCGCAGATAGATCAGTTTGAGTGGATGATGGCTAATACACCTGGGGTTGAGTCAACCGCGAGTTTGGCATCGATTGCCAAAAAAGTGAATGCCGGTTTTAACGAAGGTAACCCTAAGTGGGAGATTTTACCGCGCACCACAGCCAGTCTAGTTCAAGCCGTGGGTCAAGTTCCAACCACATCGGGTTTATTAAATAGCAACTGCTCTGTTATGCCGGTTTACTTGTTCTTAAAAGACCATAAAGCAGAAACCATTGAGGTGGTTGTTGATAAAGTTAAAGCTGTTGCTGCTGAGCTTAACTCCGACACGTTACAATTTAAGCTAGCTTCGGGTCCGGTTGGCGTTATGGCTGCAACCAATGAAGCTGTAAGTGAAGCTCAGCTGCCAATGATGTTGTACGTTTACGGTGCAGTGTTTGTCTTATGTTTAATTAGCTTTAAGTCACTCAAGGCAACGATAGCAGTGATTATCCCACTTTATGTGGTATCGACGTTAGCACAAGCCTTAATGACTTTGCTCGATATTGGTCTAGCAGTCAGTACCTTACCTGTTATCGCCTTAGGGGTGGGTATTGGTGTTGATTACGGGATTTATATCTTATCGACCATGTCCAACAAGCTCAGTAATGGCATGCCTGTGCAACAAGCGTATTTCGAAGCATTGGTTGAGCGTGGCAGTGCGGTGATATTTACCGGGCTAACTTTAGCGATTGGAGTGAGTACTTGGTTCTTCTCCGACCTTAAATTCCAAATGGATATGGGAATTTTGCTGACTTTCATGTTTTTAGTGAATATGTTGGGGGCAATTATTATTCTTCCCGCACTTTCAGCTATGTTTTGGAGAAAAAAGTAACTAAAACATGCAATTAAACAAAAAAGGGAGCTTAGCTCCCTTTTTTGTTTTGCATAGTTACTCTATGCAAACGACTTAAATGTCATTTTAAGTACCAATCTATGCTGTCGAGTGGATTTATAGAGGATGTACCACTAAAATTTTCCTCGATATAGCAGCAATTTAGTAATAAACTTTGCATCAGATCTCAATTATGAGTTTCTTTTGTTAAACTAAAAACAGTTATTTACGTGATACACACAAAATGACTCGGACCTACAGAATCAACAAGCCGAAGCATCCATATAATGATAAGAGCGCTGCCATAGACGCTTAAGGAATCTGCAACATGGCCTTGAAAGATGCAATGCCTTCAGTACTACTGGAAAATGTAGTCAATTTAATTCACACAAAAATCCCTCATTCTCAAGCCAAACAAGTTGAGCAATTTGCTAATTGCCTCTACGCCCATATGTCAAAAGACGATCTCAATGCTCGTAATGACAGTGATTTATATGGTGCCGTATTGAGCCTTTGGAATGCGCTGAATAAAACCGCGCAGGACGAAACTCACATCCGAGTGTTTAATCCTAGCCAAGCAAAACATGGCTGGCAGTCAACTCACAGCATTATTGAGATTATTCAACTTGATATGCCTTTTTTGGTTGACTCGCTCTCAATGGCGTTAAATCGAATGGGCATTACCGCTCATGTGATGTTGCATACGCCATTAGCGGTCGTGCGTGCTGCTAACAACAATGTCACTGATGTGTCATTTGTTAATGAAGCTACAGAAGGCAGCAATAATGTTGCGGTTTTCTTAGTCGAAATTGACAAGCAAAATAGTGATGCCGACATCAAGGCGATTGAGAAAGAGATTCAATCTGTCTTAGCGGATGTATCAGCATCGGTCAATGATTGGCAATTAATGTCAGACACATTAACCGATACCATTAAACAGTTACCTTCACGGCCATTTCCTGGTGAAAAAGCGGAACTTCAAGAGTCTGTTGATTTCTTAAACTACTTGAACAACCACCATTTCACTTTGCTCGGTTATCGCTATTATGATTTAAAACGCGTTGAAGGTGATGTTGAGCTTGTCCCTAATATTGAATCTAGCTTAGGACTAATGAACCGTTCAAAAACCTCACACAGTGAGCGCGGTTTGTTACTTTCAAGTTTATCTGATTCTGCCCGCAAAGAGGCATTAGATGAAAGCTTACTTGTTCTGACCAAAAGCTCTGCCAAAAGCCGTGTGCATCGTCCAGCTTACGTAGATTATATTGGCGTTAAACGCTTTGACAAAAAAGGCAACGTAATTGGTGAAGATCGCTTCATCGGTTTATATGCTTCTAATCTTTATAACCGTAGTCCACGCGAGATCCCATTGTTGGGTGAAAAAGTTCAGCGCATTCTTGATAACTCAGGTCTAGCGCCGCGCTCTCATGACTATAAAGCGTTAATGAACATCCTTGAAAACTTACCTCGTGATGAGCTAATCCAAGCTAAAGACCATGAGCTGTCTAATATCGCTTATGGCATATTGGAAATGCAAGATCGCGATAAGTTAAAGTTGTTTGTTCGTAAAGATGGCTATGGCCGCTTCTTATCGTGTTTAGTGTATGTGTCTAAAGACCGTTATAACACTAAGTTACGCCAAGATACTCAACGCATTCTAGCGCAACACTTCAAGAGCAATGAAGATGTTGAGTTCACAACGTATTTTTCTGAGTCTACTCTGGCTCGAACTCATTATATTATCAAAGTTGATAATAACAATATGGATGTTGATGTGGCCGCTATTGAAAAAAATCTTATCGAAGCCGCTCGCTCGTGGGATGATAAATTGCACACAGCGTTAAATAATACTGTTGGTGAACAAGCTGGTACAGGACTGACAAAACGTTATTTAAATGCTTTCCCACCTAGCTATAAAGATGATGTTCTTCCAAGCTCAGCTGTAGTTGATATGCAGCATCTAGAAGCATTGGATGATGAACATAAGTTAGGCATGTTATTTTATCAGCCACAAGAAACAGCATTAAACGACAATAAAGTGCGTTTAAAATTGTTCCATAAAGACGAGCCAATTCACTTGTCTGACGTATTACCAATGCTAGAAAACTTTGGTTTACGTGTGATCAACGAACGCCCATACGAAGTGAAAACTAATGATGGTGCTACGTTCTGGATCTTAGACTTCTTAATGACAGTGCAAGGCGCAGCGACAGAAAACCTTGCTGATAGTCAAGATCGTTTCCAAACAGCCTTGTTACAAGTGTGGCAAAAGAAGTTAGAAGACGATGGCTTCAACCGCATGGTACTTTCAACGGGCTTAAGTGGCCGTGAAGTGTCTATTCTCCGTGCATATGCTAAGTACATGCGCCAAATTGACGCTACATTCAGTCAGTCTTACATTGAAGAAACCTTTAGCCGCTATCCAAAACTTGCGGATTTATTGGTTAAGATGTTCATTCGTAAGTTCAATCCTAAGCTAAAGACCCGCACCTTGAGTAAATTCCTCGAGCAAGTGAATATTCAGCTTGATGACGTTTCAAGTTTAGATGATGACCGAATTATTCGACGTTATTTAGATTTAATTAATGCCACGTTGCGTACTAACTTCTATCAAACTGCGATTGGTGGCAAATCAAAGGATTATATCTCATTTAAATTTGCACCGAGCTTAATTCCAGAAATGCCTAAGCCGATGCCTAAGTTTGAGATCTTTGTGTATTCACCTCGTGTTGAAGGTGTCCATCTACGTGGCGGTAAAGTGGCTCGTGGTGGTTTACGCTGGTCAGATCGTCGCGAAGATTTCCGTACTGAAGTGTTAGGCTTAGTAAAAGCACAACAAGTGAAAAACACCGTGATTGTGCCTGTAGGCGCAAAAGGTGGATTTGTGTGTAAGCAACTGCCAACAGAGGGTGGCCGTGAGGCTTTATTCACCGAAGGGCAAGAGTGTTACCGCATCTTTATTCGCGCATTATTAGACATTTCTGACAACATAATTAACGGTGAAGTTGTTCCGCCTGCAGATGTTGTCCGTCATGATGAAGACGATCCTTATTTAGTGGTTGCAGCCGACAAAGGCACCGCGACTTTCTCAGATATCGCTAACGCGATTGCGATCGAATACAACTTCTGGTTAGGCGATGCGTTTGCCTCTGGTGGTAGTAATGGTTATGACCACAAGAAAATGGGGATTACCGCACGTGGAGCTTGGGAATCGGTTAAACGCCATTTCCGTGAAATTGGCGTAGATTGCCAAACCACTCCATTTAGCTGTGTGGCGATTGGTGATATGGCGGGTGATGTATTTGGTAACGGTATGTTGTTATCTGAGCAAACTCAATTGGTTGCTGCATTTAACCATATGCATATCTTTATCGACCCAACGCCAAAAATTGCCGAAAGCTATGCTGAACGTCAGCGTTTGTTTGTCTTGCCACGCTCAAGCTGGGAAGATTATAACGCGAAACTGATTTCTAAAGGCGGCGGGATCTTCTTACGCTCTGCCAAGTCAATTAAATTGACCCCAGAAATTAAGCAGATGTTAGCGACTGATAAAGACACCATGAACCCAACGGAACTAATGAAAGAACTACTGAAAATGCCAGTAGACTTGATTTGGAATGGTGGTATCGGGACTTATGTTAAGTCGAGCAAAGAATCTCATGCTGAAGTTGGCGATCGTGCTAATGACACTTTACGCGTTAACGGTAAAGAAATTCGCGCCAAAATTATTGGTGAAGGCGGTAACTTAGGTTGTACCCAATTAGGCCGTATTGAATACTGCGCTAATGGTGGCCGTATGAACACCGACTTTGTTGATAACGTTGGTGGTGTTGATTGCTCAGACAACGAAGTTAACATTAAAATTTTCTTGAATACCTTGGTGGCAGAAGGCGAGTTAACGGTTAAACAACGTAACCGTCTACTTGAAGACATGACAGACCAAGTTAGCGAGATTGTCATTCAAGACTGTAAAGATCAGACTCGTACTATCTCTGTGACTCAAGTCGATGGCGTGTCGCAGTTGAAAGAGCAGATTCGTTTTATTCAATATCTTGAAAAAGACGGCAAGCTTGATCGCGCGCTTGAGTTTTTACCTACTGATGACGATTTAGCTGAACGGTTAGCCAATGGACGCGCGTTAACTCGCCCTGAAATATCGGTATTAGTTGCGTACGCTAAAATGGTATTGAAAGAGCAATTAGTGACTCCTGAAATCACTGAGGATGCATTTTTAAGTAAATTGCTAGTGGCTTATTTCCCTAAAAAGCTTCAAGCAAAATACGCTAATAAAATGACCGCTCATCCTCTTCGGGGTGAGATTATTGCTACATCATTAGCCAACGAGTTAGTTAATGATATGGGCTTTAATTTTGTACAACGTATGCAAGATGAGACCGGTGCAACAGTTGCTGAAGCCGCCATTTGTTACACTATGGCCCGAGAAATCTTTGGCCTTGATGACTTAACCACTTCAATTACTGATTTAAGTGGCGTCATCCCTGCAGTGGTGCAGGGTGAAATGTTGCATCAATTACGTCGCAGTATGCGTCGCGCGTGTCGTTGGTTTATCCGCCATCGTAATCGTGCTCATGATATTGACCAAACTATTGCGTTCTTTAAGCCAGTGTTTGAACAGCTTAAAGCCAATGTTGACCAATACATGATAGATGCTGAAGTGAAAGTAATTTCTGCTGAGATTGCTGCGCTAACCACCGAAAATGTTCCTCAAGCTGTTGCACAAGTTGTGGCTAAAATGAGTACATTATTCTCAGCGTTAGACATTGCACAAATTGCTCAAATCGAGAACAAGTCAGTTGAACTGGTATCTGAAACTTACTTTAAACTCGGTGCAAAAGTTGAGTTACATTGGTTCTTAGAACAAATCAGTGCTCAACCTGTTGCTAACCATTGGCAAGCACTTGCCCGTGCAGCATTCAGAGAAGAACTTGATTGGCAGCAACGTGCATTAAGTTCTGCTGTATTACGTACTTGTACCGAGACTTGTGATGCAGATAGTGTGATTAATCAGTGGATTGAACAAAATAAGCCTTTACTCGAAAGATGGTATCACATGCTAGCGGATTTCAAGGTTTCTCAAACCCATGAATTTGCGAAGTTCTCAGTCGCCTTACGGGAACTGAACTTACTGATTTTACATTGCGTAGGTCAGAAGTAGTTTTTATAATGTGAATAAGCCCTGGCGATTGCCGGGGCTTTTTTTAGGTCTAGGAGAAAACATGTTTTACAAACTTGCACAGAAAGTAATGTTTCAGATGGACCCTGAGTTAGCTCATAATCTAGCGATTGGTAGCTTGAAAATTACCGGAAATAACCCATTAAACTGTTTCTATCGTCAACAGGTTAAATCCGCTCCTGTAACCTGTATGGGTCTGACGTTTCCTAATCCTGTTGGCTTAGCTGCGGGATTAGATAAAGACGGCGAGTCAATTGATGCTTTTCATGCGATGGGGTTTGGCCATGTTGAAGTCGGAACCGTAACACCACGTCCGCAACCGGGTAACGATCAACCAAGATTATTTCGATTAAAACCTGCTAAAGGGATTATTAATCGGATGGGTTTTAACAATAAAGGTGTGGATAATCTGGTTCGTAATTTAATGGCCAAAAAGTCTGACATTATGGTTGGTGTGAATATAGGTAAAAACAAAGATACTCCAGTAGAGCAGGGTAAGGATGACTACTTGATCTGCATGGATAAAGTGTACCCATACGCCAGTTATATTGCGGTGAATATCTCTTCACCAAACACCCCAGGTTTACGTTCAATGCAATACGGTGAGTTACTTGACGACTTACTCAGTTCAATTAAAGCGAAACAAACAGAATTAACCGCTAAACATGGCAAATATGTCCCGGTTGCGCTCAAGATTGCGCCTGATTTAAGCTCAGACGAGATTAAAGCGATTGCGGATTCGTTACTGAGTAATCAGTTTGATGGTGTGATTGCGACTAATACAACATTAAGCCGAGATACTGTTACTGGTTTAAAACATGCCGAAGAAATGGGCGGTTTAAGCGGTAAGCCTTTGACTGATTTATCGACTCAAGTGATCAAACAATTAGCGATCTGTTTGCAAGGTAAGATCCCGATCATTGGTGTTGGTGGGATCAATAGTGCCGCAGATGCGATAGCTAAGTTTGATGCAGGCTCAACTATGGTGCAGATATACTCAGGTTTTATTTATAAAGGACCTAAATTAGTTGATCAGATCGCAAAGGCATATTGTTCAAAATAGCGCCTAAAACAGCTTTGCATTGATCAAAAATCATGCCGCGATCGAAATTTTGATCGTTCGATCGCGCTAACACTCTGAAATTTATGTTATAATTTATAATTAAATTTTGATATTGAGTGAAAAATCATCTAATATATAAGCGTGTTCAATATTTAGGTGTAAATAGTCATGTTATTAATGCCAAATAAGGACTGGCATTGGGAATACAATGAAAGCTTGAAGCAATTAAGTATTTCGTTGGGTTCTGAGATGGAGTTCTTAACGCCATATAAGACAAAATTGTTAATTCCAGATGCTCTTAAGGCAGCTGAATTTAACCTTGAACACGCCAAATTTTACATTAAAATGCTCGAAACCCTTCCTAAAGTGTTGCATATCTCTGATGCAGGTATTGTACAAACTGCACTGAACGCAACTGCCGCGCATTTTTTATTACAATCACAAATGCCTAAATCTTGGTTTTTTGACGTCAGTGATGAGTGTGTTTATTGTGATGTGGGTAAGTTGTTTCAGCTCAACTGCGGCTACTCTAAAGTATTGGCGTTAGTTATTGCAAATGGCTTACAAGCAGCAACTGTGATGATTTTGTCACAATACTGTCAGCTATCTGAAAATAAATCATTAGCACAATTTGATATCATAAAAGTGATGCATAATCGTTTACATCCACTGCGTAAAGCTAAGCAAGTTGTCGCGGCATAAAAGAGTTGAATAGATAAGACACTCGACTCAATTTGTTCACTAGCTAGCATGTGCGGTTAGCGTATAAAAATAGTGCGAGTCTACTTCTATTGATAAACTTGCTAAAGTTTAATCCGCATGTATTATTCAAATCGCTATTTTATCAGGCGCGTCCGCCTCAATATTAAGCATTCATCGCTTATTTAGCCCTTTATTTGGCCTGTTATTCGAGCCGATTTTTAATCAACAATACTTAATCTAGTGCAATGGAATGACTCTAAGGCATAAATTACTGACTCTTATTAGTCGGTTTAAGTGCCGGTAACAAGACGATTAACCAAATCAAACCGTAAACAGCAAATCCAACCATCATCCACTGCGCCATACTGACAGACAACCATGACCAAGGTGAGTCGCTACACATGCCTGTCGGTGAAAAGACGGAAGGTAACCAAGTGTCTAACGGCATAAAGCTTGGGAACTCAGGATAAAAGGAACACGTTTCAAATGGTGATGGATTAACTTGCATCTGGTTTAGCTCATAGGCTAATTTAAATCCCCAAATAGCTGATACTCCCCAGCTAACGATTCCGACCAAGCGTAAAAACCACACTTTGGGTTGTAGTATACCCACAAGCCCAGTCAATATAAGACCCAATACCGCTACACGAATGTAAATACACATCACACACGGAGCGAGATCCATTCCATATTGAAAAAAGAGTGCCGCCAACTCTAGTCCTATGGCGGAGAATAACAATAAACCCCAAGAAAGACGGCTATGACTAAACTGCTGTAATGGTGACAATGTCGGATTCCTAAGTGTGTGAATAGATAAAAAAACACCCTCAAATGAGGGTGTTTAAACAAACTATAGTGACTTTAAAATAATTTATCAGCTAAGTCCATTAAGCTGATGTAATTAATGTCCCATTGCCGCGCCACTTAAGTCTTTAGCTGAGTGGTGAATAATTAATTGGCTCTCATATAATGTGTTAGTCATGTCGGTTAAGAAACCTGTCTCAATCGCCATTACCCCCACAATCGATAGCACGATAGTATAGGGTAGTGCCATCCACACCATGCGGCCATAAGACAAGCGAATAAGTGGCGCAATAGCAGATGTTAACAAGAATAAGAATGCCGCTTGACCGTTTGGTGTCGCAACCGAAGGTAGGTTAGTACCGGTATTAATTGCTACAGCTAGTAAGTCAAATTGGTCTCGAGTAATTTGGCCACTCATTAACGCAGATTTTACTTCATTAATGTAGACTGTACCCACAAACACGTTATCACTCACCATAGACAGTAAGCCGTTAGCAATGTAGAAAATAACTAGCTGCATATTGCCTTCATAACTCAATGCCCATTGGATCACTGGAGCGAATAAATCTTGATCAATGATGACACCTGCAACTGGGCGGGACAACCATCAATGTGTGGTGGCTAAAATAAAAAGGACGGGGTTATTTAATTCCAGGGTATGCTCTTGAAAATAACCCCGTCCCCTCTAACTTCGTTTGAACCAAAATTCGG
>NZ_JACJER010000085.1:0-20634 GCF_014164185.1 Shewanella sp. SG44-6
GCCAATTGCAAGCAAGGTATGCAAATCATTTATGCCCCAAAGCTTGTTACCCTTTAATGAGTAAGCTGTCCATTGGCAGGTGATTTTAAGTGTATTCAGCGTGTGCTATCTCATTATTACGATTTAGATGTATTCATTTACTATTGAAAACAGCAAAACTACGTTACTAAATCTGTACTCTCAGAAACATGCATGCTGACTTTATTTATTGAGAAATAGTTACTCGAAGTATTGAGGTGCTTTTCTATAGAAACCATTATTTACTGGTTAGATTGTGCTTAACCGAATGAACTGATTTTAGATACAGGTATAAATAAATTTAGCTTAATTA
Organism: Shewanella sp. SG44-6; assembly: GCF_014164185.1. NCBI lineage: Bacteria > Pseudomonadati > Pseudomonadota > Gammaproteobacteria > Alteromonadales > Shewanellaceae > Shewanella > Shewanella sp. SG44-6. Next base: position 332 of record NZ_JACJER010000085.1, read on the forward strand.
AAGTCAAACAACTCATTAGGTAAGCCTAAAGTCGTAATGTAGATTTATTTCGAAAAATATAATGGATTGATAATATTGCAATTAAACTTTATCGCTTTTTTTAGACGATATTAACGCGTAACCTCAGATTATTTTGGAATATTGAGAGTATTTTATCACTTTACATCAAAGATATAGAGAATGTAGGATGATATAAATCAATAAGCGTTAGCTGTTTAGGATGAACATGAGTGTGATTCAATATTTGATCAATAATATTAAGATTGTCTTAATATTATTAAGTATTTCTTTTCAAGTATGTGCAATTGAAAATATGGATAAACTATTACTAGAAGCTGTACTTGATGAAAATACAAAGCAGATAACACTTCTTCTAGAAAAAGGTGCAAACCCAAATTCAACTGAGGCTCTTTTTAAAAAGAGAACTATCATGGGTTGGGCTGCTCAATACAAATCGACTAAATTACTTAAAATTCTTATCTCTCACGAGGGGGATGTAAATTTATTTAACTCTAAAGATACTTGGTCACCTTCTCCAATATATAACGCTTTAGCGGCTAGTAGATTAGATAATCTAAATTTACTGATCAAGCATGGAGCAAATCCAAATCAAATTGATAACCACCAAAAAACACCTATTATGGCTGCAGTAGCAACTGGTGATTGGCAAGCCACATATATTTTGCTTCAAGCAGGAGCCAATATTGAGTATAAAAATAAATGGGGAGAAACTCCCGTAGATTCAATAGAAAATGCTGGTTTAGGTGCAAATAGCGAGTGGCGTAAGAAGGTATTCGCCTTTTTCTCAAACAAAGGTATAGAGTTAAAGCCAAGAGTTCCGTTGTAAAAACAGCTAACAAGAGACTATTACCCAATAGCTATTACTAAGCTTTAGCATTTGAGGCTGAACATCATTTTTCTGACGATATAAACAACAATTTGGTGTAACAATTTACTCATTCAATACTCGTACAACCCGCGTATACAGGCGTCTTAGAATGAGGGCGAGGGTTCAAATCTCTACCCCCTTCGTCACATAAAGAAATTAATATTTATAATTACTGATCCTTAACATTGAGGAACTCGTTTAAAGAGTTTAATTAGCCCGTGAGCTTTATTATTCTCCTAATAACGTTTACTGAACATGTATTTATAGCCATGAATATAACTTCATTTTGGCAGCTAGAGCTAACATGCTTCTGTCCAAAAATGATTTAGATTCCTTGATTGAAAACGCCCAAATTCAACTCTGAACTTGAGGCTGTTGAAGAAAATGACGTGAGTCCAGACATGGATGTCTGGCTAGCTTTGGAGGGGAAGGGACGCCCCATCTGAAGCGTTAGCATTTTCGAATAAGGCCGAGGCCGATTCCAAATAGAGTTAAAAGCTGGATACATTTCCGTCGCAATTTTTTCGCTGCTGTTGTTTGGTTAGAAAGCGAAAATGTTGCCGGAACGGCAGGGGTGATCCAAGAGGGGATTGCTGTTGATCCCCTTTTGGCCCGTGCAGGGTGGAACCTTGCGATCTTACTTCAAACGAAGTTTGAAAAGTCTGGTGTGGGCGAAGCGCCACGACGTTAGTGGCCGCAGGCCATAAAGTACAAAAGTACAAAGCAAAAATAACACCTGGATTCCGGCTCAAAAGCATTGCCGGAATGACGCCGTATTTTGCCCGTGCAGGTTGGAACCTTGCGATCTTACTTCAAACGAAGTTTGAAAATTCTGGTGTGGGCGAAGCGCCACGACGTTAGTGGCCGTTGGCCATAAAAGGGTGACAATTCATATGATCAACTAAGATGGAATTGAACCTGCTATCTCAATCCAACGAAGTTTGGACATAAGGTTGACCTTTTTGCCAACCCACAGCAAATCCATCAACCTATAGCAAATCCTTCATTCTGTGGTACAACATTCCAGCAGCAAGCAATGGCGAGCGCAACATTGGGCCGCCAGGGAAAGTCATGTGTTTAATGTCATTAAACACATCAATGCGTTGTGATTGTTGGCTAATTGCTTCAGCTATTAATCTAGCAGCCATATGAGTGGCGTTTACACCATGACCTGCATAGGCTTGGGCGAAGTAGATGTTGGCTGCGTCGGGTAAACGGCCGATTTGCGGCATGCGGTTGGCACCAATGCCCATCATGCCACCCCATTCATAATCAATTTTGATGCCTTTTAATTGTGGGAACACTTTTTCAAGATTAGGCCTTAATTCAGCTTCAATATCTTTTGGGTCTTTACCAGAATAAGTGCATAAACCGCCAAACAATAAACGGCGGTCTGCCGATAAGTGGAAGTAATCTAATGCCACGCGCATATCGGCAAATGCCATATTTTGCGGGATAATAGTGGCACATTGTTGTTCGGTTAACGGCTCCGTAGCTAATAAGTAGGTGCCTGTGGGGAGTACTTTTCCGCCAAGAAAAGGGCTTAATTTATTGCCGATATAACCATTGCCAGCCAACACGAGATAGTTACAATTCACTTCGCCTTCAGCGGTAATCACTTTGGGGTTATTGCCTTTAATGATTTTTTCTGCGGCGCTGTATTCAAATAATTGTGCGCCAAGCTCACGAGCTACTTTTGCTTCACCCAAGGCTAGATTTAGTGGGTGCAAATGTCCGCTGCCCATATCAACTAATGCGCCTTGGTAAAAGTCTGAACCGATAACTTCACCTATTTGCGAACGATCCAGCAGTTTGATTGATTTCTGATAACCTTGGTCTTTTAGATCTTGGTATTCTGCAGCTAAATCATCCATATGTCGTGATTTTACGGCTAAATCGCAATAGCCCATATGCAAGTCGCAATCGATTTTATGATCGGTAATTCGCTGCGTGACGATATCAACCGCTTCAAAACCCATTTGCTGAATGGCTTTTACGCCTTCATCACCAATTTCATTGCGGAATTGAGTCGCGTCATGGCCTATGCCACGGATCAGTTCACCACCATTACGCCCAGATGCGCCCCAACCAATGCGTTTAGCTTCGAGTAATACCACACTGTAACCACGTTGTCTGAGTTCAATAGCGGTATTAATCCCGCTGAATCCACCCCCCACAATACACACATCTGCCGTTAGATTTTCGGTCAGTTTTGGGTGCTGATAAAGCTCTTTTGCTGTCGCGACATAAAAGGAATCTGGGTACTGTTGGCTATGAATCGGGGAATTACGTGGCATATACTCTCCAAGCTATTGATTGTATTATAATAATAGATTTTAAATAAATAGTTAGATGCAAGGTGACACATCTAGAGTGTGCATTTTATTTAACACTTATTTAGTGTAAAATACAATTGCTTTGATTTAAGTAAGTTATCATGCTTAATTAGTACAGATTTTTGGTAAAGTGTTAATAATCTGCAACACTTAGTCGCAGGCTATCAGTCAAGATTTAATAGGGGAATAAATTTGGATATTGGTACAAGCCTAAAAGCTGTTCGCAAATTGAAAGGGTTATCTCAACGCGAGTTGGCCAAGCGTGCAGGGGTGACCAACAGTACAATTTCAATGATTGAGAAAAACAGTGTCAGTCCTTCGGTGAGTTCACTGAAAAAGGTCTTATCTGGGATCCCGATGTCATTAGTCGATTTCTTCTCAATTGATGACGGTTCTGTTGGAGACCTGAAAGTGGTTTATCGCAGTAATGAGTTGCTCGATATTGGTACTGGTGAATTAGTCTATAAGCTAATTGGCCGAGATTACCCCAACCGAGCAATGTCAGTGATGAGTGAAACATACCCAGTGAACGCTGATACCGGCGCTGAAATGCTGCAGCACAAGGGTGAAGAAGGCGGTATCATTGTCTCTGGTAAACTTGAGCTTACTGTGGGTGAAGAAGTTTTTACTCTTGAAGAAGGTGACAGTTATTATTTTAACAGTGAACAACCACATCGTTTTCGTAACCCATTTGAGCAAGCTTGTAAGGTTGTAAGTGCAACGACCCCCGCTGATTTTTGATGGTTTATCATTCATTTCTTTCTGCTTATATCGACTGTTTTTGTTTAAGGGAATAGCGCAAGATCATCCATTAATCTAGCTATTCCCACCTATCAAAAGTAAATAATGAGTCTACTTTTTGCTGTTACAGACTCTCCTCCTAGCATGTGTTTATTGTTTTGTGTAAAGAATATTAAGCAACAAATTCCCTTTTATTGTGCATTCATCTCCCCATTTTGGCGCATTTTATCGTGTTAACTCATCAATGTTGATGAGATGATTTTTTTATACATCCTGGTTGATTTAAAGTTAATGTGATGTATTTAAAGTGTTTTAATTTATTTTTATTAAAAGTTATTTTTATCCTCCGTTATCCTCTTGCCTAGCTAAAAAAATCCGTGTAGTGTGTGAAAAAATGAACACGTAAAACAATAAGTTCATCACATTCTTTGCTAAAGGTGAGATATGTCTCAGTCAGGTATTCCCCTCATAGGGGTAGTAGCGTGCAATCAGCAAATAGGTCTTCATCCATTTAACATAGTGGGCGAAAAATATTTGTTGAGTGTGGTCAATGGCGCAAAAGGTTTTCCCTTAGTTATCCCATCGCTTGGTGTCGATGCGCCTATTGACGCTATTCTTGCTCGTCTTGACGGCATTCTTTTCACTGGCTCACCATCAAATGTTGAACCTCACCACTACCAAGGGCTCCCTAGTGATGAGGGCACTCATCATGATCCCAAGCGTGACGCAATAACCTTACCCATGATAAAAGCTGCGATTGATGCCGGTATTCCGGTATTGGGTATTTGTCGTGGTTTTCAAGAAATGAATGTGGTGTATGGTGGCAGTTTGCATCAAAAGCTACATGAAGTTGGCACGTATATTGAACATCGTGAAGATAAGAAAGCCCCTTTAGATGAACAATATGGTATTTCGCATCAAGTAAATCTTGTCGCTGGCGGGCTTCTTCACGATGCATGGGGCTGTAACACCGCAGAGGTTAACTCTGTTCATACTCAAGGCGTTGATCGTCTTGGTGAGGGGTTACAGCCAGAAGCATTCGCTCCAGACGGATTAGTCGAAGCATTTTCTGTTAAAAATGCTAAAAATTTTGCATTAGGTGTTCAATGGCATCCAGAATGGAAAGTAACTGAAAATGCATTCTATACTGCTATTTTCGAAGCATTCGGACAAGCCTGTAGACATTATGCGGCAACACAAGTGAGATAAAAATGGATAAGTTAATCGCTTTTTTGAAAGACAAAAAAATTACCGAAGTTGAATGTGTTATCAGTGACATGACTGGGATTGCACGTGGCAAGATAGCCCCAGTAGATAAGTTTGTATCAGAAAAAGGCATGCGTTTACCTGAGAGTGTGTTGTTACAAACAGTGACTGGTGATTTCATCGATGATGAGATTTACTATCAACTTCTTGATGATGCCGATATCGATTTTGTTTGTGTGCCAGACGAAAACGCTGTTTTCATGCTGCCATGGACTGTTGAAGCTACCGCACAGGTTATTCACGATTGTTATGATCGTATGGGCAACCCGATTGAACTGTCACCGCGTAATGTATTGAAGAAAGTACTAAAGCTTTATGAAGATAAAGGCTGGGAACCGGTTATTGCGCCAGAAATGGAATTCTACCTCACCAAACGCTCTGACGACCATGATTTACCGCTTAAGCCACCTATTGGTCGCTCTGGTCGCCCAGAAGCTGGACGTCAGTCTTTCTCTATCGACGCTGCTAACGAATATGATCCTTTGTTCGAAGACATGTATGACTGGTGTGAAGTTCAAGGCCTTGATATTGATACCTTGATCCATGAAGACGGTCCGGCACAAATGGAGATTAACTTCAGCCATGGCAATGCATTGTCATTAGCCGATCAGGTGTTCATTTTTAAGCGCACATTGAAAGAAGCTGCGTTAAAGCATGATGTGTGTGCCACATTTATGGCCAAGCCGGTTACCGATGAGCCTGGTAGCGCAATGCACATTCACCAAAGCGTGCTTGATATTAAAACCGGTAAAAACATTTTCACTAAAGAAGATGGTACTCAAAGCAAATTATTCCTTAGCTACATTGCGGGCTTACAACAGTACATTCCAGAATTGTTACCGTTAATGGCGCCAAGTGCTAACTCGTTCCGCCGTTTCTTGCCTGGTACATCTGCACCCGTAAACCTTGAATGGGGCGTTGAAAACCGTACTTGTGGCTTACGTATTCCAGAATCATCACCACAAAATCGTCGTATTGAAAACCGTATTCCAGGTGCCGATGCTAACTGTTATCTCGCGATTGCTGCCAGCTTATTATGTGGTTATATCGGTATGGTTGATGATTTAAAACCTTCTACGCCTGTGACCGGCAAGTCAAATGAAAGCCGTACTAATAATGACAACTGCTTACCTTTAACCTTAGAGGAAGCGTTAGTTGCGATGCAAACCAGTGATGCTTGTATTGAGTATCTAGGCCAATCATTTACCACAGGTTTTGTGGCGGTAAAGCAAGCTGAGCTGGAAAACTTTAGACGCGTTGTAAGTTCATGGGAACGTGAGTTCTTATTATTAACCGTGTAATGATAGTTGAGAACGTTAACTTAGATTACTAATGTTTGTGGATAACAACAGGTAGCAAATAGACATTAATTTGTTACCTGTTTGTAAGGATACCAGTATGCCAAACCCATTACCGACAGATGCGATGAGCCAGCAACATGAGCTTGAGCGTCTGCAAACTGCAGATAAACAACATTTTATTCATCCATTCACCGACTCAAAGGGGTTAGCCGAAAAAGGGACTCGGGTGATTGAACGTGCAGATGGCGTCTATTTGTGGGATGTAATGGGACATAAATTGCTCGATGCGATGGCAGGTTTATGGTGTGTCAATGTGGGTTATGGTCGCCAGTCAATCGTTGATGCCGCCAGCCAGCAGATGCAGAAGCTACCTTTTTATAATAGTTTTTTTCAATGCTCTCATCCTCCTGCAATTGAGTTAGCTCAAAAAATTGCTTCTCTGGCTCCAGCGCACATGAATAATGTGTTTTTTACCGGGTCAGGCTCTGAGTCAAATGACACTAATTTGCGCATGGTGCGACGTTATTGGGATTTAAAAGGTAAGCCAAACAAGAAAACCATTATCAGTCGAGTGAATGCTTACCATGGTTCAACGGTTGCCGGGGCCAGTTTAGGTGGTATGTCTGGCATGCATGAACAAGGTGATTTACCTATTCCTGGTGTGGTGCATATTGCGCAACCTTATTGGTATGCAGAGGGCAAAGACTTGTCTGCTGAAGCATTTGGGTTACAAACAGCACAGGCATTAGAAGCCAAAATCATTGAGCTAGGCGAAGACAATGTTGCCGCGTTTATTGCTGAACCTTTTCAGGGCGCGGGTGGGGTGATTATTCCACCTTCAACATATTGGCCTGAAATAAAACGCATTTTAGCCAAATACGATATTTTATTTATTCTTGATGAAGTGATCAGCGGCTTTGGCCGCACCGGAAAGTGGTTTGCAGCAGAGTATTTTGATTTGCAGCCAGATCTCATCACTATCGCCAAAGGCATGACTTCGGGTTATGTGCCAATGGGCGGGGTGATTGTGTCAGACAAAGTGGCAGACGTTATTAAGCAAGAATGTGGCGAATTTACCCATGGTTTTACTTATTCCGGTCATCCGGTTGCCGCTGCCGCTGCATTAGAGAATATTCGTATTATTGAGCAAGAAAAATTAGTTGAACGTGTGGCAAATGATAGTTCGCCGTATTTACAGTCGCGCTTACAACAATTGGCCGAACATCCATTAGTGGGTGAGGTTCGCGGCATTGGTTTGGTTGCCGCCATAGAGTTAGTGAAAGATAAAGCATTACGGCAGCGATTTGACGCCAAGGTCGGCGTTGGAACATATTGCCGCGATGCGTGTATCACTCATGGTTTAGTTATGCGTTCGGTCGGCGACACTATGATTATTTCGCCACCATTAACCATTAGCCACGCAGAAATTGACGAGCTAGTGAGTAAAGCAACCCAAGCATTAAATGACACTTATCAACACCTAAATATGCTCAACTAATACATAATTACTGAATGATTATTGCGATATAGTGATTTTTTAACCAATTGCATTTAGCAGATCTAGTAATCGAAAATGTTTTTGATAGTATTCACAGTGAAAGGCGAAAGTGATGTTGCGTTAACCATACCGATGCATAGTTAAGTTGTAGCATTGGATAATTTCTTTCAATAGAAAGAAGATTTTACACGCTGTTAAGATCTAGCGAAAAAAACGAATGTCAGTACCATTCTGACCATTATCCAAAAGGGAGAAAGTATGAAGCTATTAAACAAACTATCCACAGTGGCCTTAATTACAGCAGGTGTGTTTGCTAGCACCGCTATTCAGGCTCAGGAAGTGGTTAAAATGTACAACTGGTCGGATTATATTGCCGAAGATACTTTAGCCAATTTTGAGAAAGAAACCGGTATTCATGTCATTTATGACGTGTTCGACAGCAATGAAGTACTTGAAGCAAAATTACTTTCTGGCCACAGCGGTTATGACATTGTTGTTCCGTCTAATCACTTTTTAGCTAAGCAAATTAAAGCGGGCGCCTTTCAAAAACTTGATCGCGCTAAGTTGACTAATTATGCCAACTTAAAGCCTGATTTAATGAAACAGCTTCAAAAAGCCGATCCCGATAACCAGTATGCAATCCCTTATTTATGGGGCACTAATGGTATCGGATACAATATCGATAAAGTCAAAGCGGTGTTAGGTGAAGATGCGCCATTTGATTCTCTAGAGTTAATTTTTAATCCTAAGTACGCAGAAAAAATCGCATCATGTGGTTTTTCGATGTTAGATTCTGCTGATGATATGTTACCTCAAGCGCTGATTTATTTAGGCTTAGATCCTAACAGTAAAAATCCTGATGATTATGAAAAAGCCGCCGAAGTATTGGAAAAAGTACGTCCTTACGTCACGTATTTTCATTCCTCACGCTACATCTCTGATTTAGCGAATGGTGATATTTGTGTCGCGTTTGGTTTCTCTGGTGATGTATTCCAAGCAGCTGCACGTGCAGATGAAGCCGGTAACGGTAATAAGATTGGCTATTCTATTCCAAAAGAAGGCGCCAACTTATGGTTTGATATGTTAGCTATTCCACAAGATGCCACTAACATTGATAACGCCCATAAGCTGATAAACTATTTACTTCGCCCTGAAGTGATTGCACCTATCAGTAACTATGTTGCTTACGCAAATCCTAACGCACCAGCACAAGCATTAGTTGACGAAGCTATCCGTAATGACCCAGCCATTTACCCACCTCAATCGGTAATTGATAAGTTATATATTGGTGATATTCGTCCATTAAAAATTCAACGTGTAGTCACACGTGCTTGGACTAAAGTGAAGTCAGGTCAATAACCTTTCTCGCTCATAACAGGGCGAGTTCCTCGCCCTGTTTTTTAAACATATTTATGTATTTATTGGCTAATTTAGCCATCTAACAGATTGTTACGTGTGCCCTGAAACAGACTTTTCTGTTGTGGTATGCACACTCCAAAAAGGCGGAGCAGTATTATGGTAAACACCTCGGGCGTCACCAATAAACCAATCACAAAGACGCAAGATAAAGTACTGCTTAAAATTGAGCGTGTGAGTAAAATTTTCGACGACGTCCGTGCAGTAGACGATGTGTCATTAACCATTAATCGTGGCGAAATATTTGCGCTGCTGGGTGGTTCAGGTTCTGGTAAGTCAACTTTATTACGTATGTTAGCGGGCTTTGAAAAGCCAAGTGAAGGGCGTATTTTCCTTGATGGTGTCGACATAACTGATATGCCGCCATACGAGCGTCCTATTAATATGATGTTCCAATCATATGCATTATTTCCGCATATGACGGTTGAGCAAAATATCGCTTTTGGATTAAAGCAAGACAAAATGCCCAAGGCTGATATAGCCGTGCGGGTTAAAGAAATGCTTAAACTGGTGCACATGGAAAAGTACGGTAAACGTAAACCGCATCAGTTATCAGGTGGCCAGCGTCAGCGTGTGGCACTCGCTCGTTCGTTAGCGAAACGACCTAAATTATTATTACTTGATGAGCCAATGGGCGCATTAGATAAAAAGCTGCGTACGCAAATGCAGTTAGAAGTGGTCGATATTTTAGAAGCGGTAGGCGTGACTTGTGTGATGGTTACCCACGACCAAGAAGAAGCCATGACCATGGCTGGACGCATTTCTATTATGCATGAAGGGTGGATTGCACAAACTGGCAGCCCAATGGATATTTATGAGTCGCCGGCCAGTCGAATGGTGGCAGAGTTTATTGGTACGGTTAATTTATTTGATGGTGAGATCATCGAAGATGAAGTTGACCACGCAATCATTAAGTCTCCAACCTTATCGCAGCTGTTTTATATTGGTCACGGTATTTCAACCAGCCTTGAAAATAAACATGTATTTTTAGCTTTGCGCCCAGAAAAAACCATTATTAGCCGTCAAAAGCCCGAAAGTGATTACAACTGGGCCCATGGTGTAGTGCATGATATTGCTTATCTTGGTGGTTTATCAGTGTATTACATCAAGTTAAAAAACAATCAAATTGTCCAATGCTCAATGATTAATCGTGAACGCCGCGCCGATCATCCTACATGGGAAGAAGAGGTTTACATCAGTTGGGAAGACACCAGCGGGGTTGTATTAAACTCATGAAGAATCCATTGAAAATTTTCAAAGGCCGACATCTCACCATGGGGATTCCATACCTATGGTTGTTATTGTTTTTTGCCTTACCGTTCGCCATTGTGCTAAAGATCAGTTTTTCTACTGCTGCGATTGCGATTCCACCTTACGAGGCAACATTTAATTATGTAGATGAGGCACTCAATATATTCGTTAACTTGGGTAACTATTTATTGTTATTGCAAGATTCGATGTATTACATGGCTTATCTGACCTCATTAAAAATGGCTTTCTTTGCCACTATTGGGTGTTTGGTACTCGGTTTTCCAATGGCTTATGCCATTGCCCGTGCTCCAGTAAAAATGCAGGCGGTATTACTGCTGTTGGTCATGCTGCCGTCGTGGACTTCATTTTTGATCCGTATTTATGCCTGGATGGGCATTTTAAGCAATAACGGTCTAATTAATAATGCCTTGATGTGGTTAGGGGTTATTTCAGAACCGATACAAATGCTCAATACTAACTTTGCTGTGTACATAGGTATTATTTATGCCTACCTGCCGTTTATGATTTTGCCGCTGTACGCCACTTTGGTTAAATTGGATTTAAGCTTAATTGAAGCGGCATCAGATTTAGGCTCTAGCAGTCTTAATACCTTCTGGAAAATCACTCTACCATTATCAAAGGGCGGTGTTATCGCTGGCTCTATGTTGGTATTTATCCCTGCGGTAGGTGAGTTTGTTATTCCTGAATTACTGGGCGGCCCAGACACATTAATGATTGGTAAGGTGTTGTGGCAAGAGTTCTTTAATAACCGCGACTGGCCTGTAGCGTCATCATTAGCCATTGTGATGTTAGCGTTACTGATTATCCCGATTACCTTGTTCCATCGATATCAGTCACGCAACATGGAGAACGATCTATGAAGAACTTAAGTTTCTCTAAAGTGATGTTGTGGTTTGGATTGATATTTTTATATGCGCCAATGCTTATTTTGGTGATCTATTCATTTAACGAATCAAAATTGGTTACCGTATGGGGAGGTTTTTCACCTAAATGGTATGGCGAACTATTTCAAGATGAGCAAATACTAAATGCCGTCTGGACCAGTTTACGCATCGCCTTTTACAGTTCTACTATGGCGGTGATAATTGGTACGATGGCGGCATTTGTTATGACCCGTTTTAGACGCTCATGGGCTAAGTTAACCCTGTCTAATATGATTACTGCTCCTTTGGTTATGCCAGAAGTCATCACCGGTTTGTCGTTATTATTATTATTTGTACAGATATCAGAAACCTTTGGCTGGCCCACTGAACGTGGCATGTTTACCGTGTGGATTGCTCACTCTACTTTCTGTGCGGCTTATGTTGCTGTGGTGGTGTCGTCAAGACTGCGTGAACTGGACTTATCAATTGAAGAAGCCGCGATGGATTTAGGTGCAACGCGATTAAAAACCTTCTTTTTGATTACCATACCCATGATCGCCCCCTCTCTTATTGCTGGTTGGTTATTATCATTCAGTTTGTCATTAGATGATTTAGTGATTGCCAGCTTTACCTCTGGTCCGGGTTCTACAACCTTGCCAATGGTCGTGTTTTCGTCTGTGCGTTTAGGGGTATCACCTAAGATTAACGCGCTAGCGACAATTATTATTTTAGCTGTGTCCTTGGTTGCTTTCCTGTCTTGGTATTTAGCCCGCCGAGCAGAGAAAAAAGCCAAAGCTGCGATGGAATAACATCATTCAATAGACCAAGATTAAAAGCCATACTGACATCAGTATGGCTTTTTTATTCGCTATGTCTGCTACTCAAATGTTTTTACGCTATTTTGATTACGTGGGTGTTTAATATATTCTACAAAGTGTCAAAAATTTCATAGTAAATGCTAGTTTTTGAATTTGCTTAAGTGTAGGATGAATCAGTTGTTTTACGTTTTGAACCTATAAAGGAAGTGCTATGTCCGCCACACCTCATGCTAGTTCATATTATGCCGCGTCGGCTAATGATAAAGTTGAACGCCCTCGCTTAGAATCTATAATTGAAACAGATGTTTGTATCATTGGCGCGGGCTATACCGGGCTGTCTTCTGCGTTACATTTATTAGAAAGTGGCATGAAAGTTGTGGTGCTTGAAGCAGCAAGGATTGGCTGGGGAGCATCTGGTCGAAACGGTGGTCAAATCGTCAATTCTTTTAGTCGCGATATTGATTCTATTGAAGGTGTTGTCGGCAAAGAACAAGCTAAGCTATTTGGCAAAATGGCATTCGAAGGTGGCCAAATTATTCGTGATCGTATTGCCAAATACAACATTGATTGTGATCTAAAAGATGGCGGTGTATTTGCCGCCATGAACGCAAAACAAATGCGTCATTTAGAAGGTCAAAAATCCTTATGGGAAGCGCATGGTCATAACAACCATTTAGAGTTACTCGATCAAAATGGCATACGTAATGTCGTCAATACCGATTTATATGTTGGTGGTTTGCTCGATAAAAGCGGTGGTCATATTCACCCTCTAAACCTTGCTTTAGGCGAAGCTCGTGCGGTTGAATCTCTTGGTGGGCTAATTTTTGAAGACTCTGCTGTTATAAAGGTAGATGACGGTGCTTCACCGATTGTGCATACCGCGCTGGGCCAAGTTAAGTGTAAATACGTGGTAGTTGCAGGTAATGCATATTTAGGTAAGTTACTGCCAGAGCTGCAAGCTAAATCCATGCCGTGTGGCACTCAGGTGATTACCACTGAACCATTGTCTGATGAAATGGCCGCCAGTTTACTGCCACAAGATTATTGCGTAGAAGATTGTAATTATCTATTAGATTATTACCGCCTTACCGGAGATAAACGTCTGGTATTTGGTGGCGGCGTAGTTTACGGCGCACGCGATCCTGCTAACGTTGAAGCCTTAATTATGCCTAAGTTATTAAAGACCTTCCCGCAATTAAAAGGGACTAAGGTGGATTACGCTTGGACAGGTAATTTTTTAATGACCTTGTCGCGTTTGCCGCAAGTGGGACGTATTGGCGACAATATTTATTACTCACAAGGGTGTAGTGGCCATGGGGTTACCTACACTCATTTGGCGGGTAAGCTGATTGCTGAAATGCTTAATGGTCAAGCCACGCGTTTTGATGCTTTTGCCGCATTACCTCATTATCCATTCCCTGGTGGTCATGCTATGCGTGTACCGTTTAGTGCCATAGGCGCTTGGTATTACACCCTTAGAGATAAGTTTGGAATTTAACCAGCTTTACGTACTGGTAGAGAGAGTGCGAGTAGGTTGAGTACAAACGTCAGTTTAGGAGAATATTGTGAAATTAATCGATCCAAGTTTATTACGTCAACAGTGCTACATTAATGGCCAGTGGCGCAATGCCGATAGTGGTAAAACGATTGCCATAGCGAATCCTGGCACGCATGAGGTCATTGGTCATGTTCCTGTGATGGGCAATGCCGAAACACTTGCGGCTATCGACGCTGCAAATGCGGCGCTACCAGCGTGGCGAGCCTTAACCGCAAAAGAGCGCGGCCAAAAGCTGCGTCGTTGGTTTGAGCTAATGTTGCAACACAGTGATGATTTAGCACTATTGATGACCACAGAACAAGGTAAACCACTTGCCGAAGCCAAAGGTGAAGTGGCTTATGCCGCGTCCTTTATTGAATGGTTTGCAGAAGAAGCTAAGCGTGTGTATGGCGATACTATTCCTGGGCATCAAGCAGATAAACGTATTACGGTTATTAAGCAGCCTGTAGGCGTTACCGCGGCGATTACACCATGGAATTTCCCTGCGGCTATGATTACTCGTAAAGCCGCGCCAGCATTAGCTGCTGGTTGTACTATGGTCGTTAAGCCTGCGCCGCAAACGCCATTTACCGCATTAGCATTAGCCGAGTTAGCTGAGCGCGCCGGTATTCCTGCAGGTGTATTTAGTGTGGTTACCGGTGACTCAATCGCCATCGGTAAGGCCATGTGCGACAGCCCAATTGTGCGTAAGTTATCGTTTACTGGCTCAACACCAGTCGGCATTAAACTGATGGAGCAATGCGCGCCAACACTGAAAAAACTATCACTTGAGCTAGGTGGCAATGCACCGTTTATCGTATTCAATGATGCAGATATTGATGCTGCCGTTGAAGGCGCAATGATTGCCAAATATCGTAATGCGGGTCAAACCTGTGTGTGTGCCAATCGTATTTATGTGCAATCGGGCGTTTACGATGAATTTGCGCAACTTCTCGCTGTCGCGGTGGCTAAGCTTAAAGTGGGACTAGGTACAGAAACGGGTGTAACCACTGGACCATTGATCAACGCCGATGCCGTAGCAAAAGTTCAGCTTCATTTAGATGATGCTGTAGCAAAAGGTGCGCAGATCCTTGCTGGTGGTAAACCTCATGATCTTGGTGGCTATTTCTTCGAACCGACTATTTTAACCGGCGTAACACGCCAGATGTTAGTGGCAACCGAAGAGACTTTTGGTCCTTTGGCTCCATTGTTTAAGTTTGATGATGTTGATGATGTGATCAAGCAAGCAAACGACACTGAGTTTGGTTTAGCGGCGTATTTTTACGGTCGTGATATTTCGTTAGTGTACAAGGTTGCTGAAGCGCTTGAATATGGCATGGTTGGCGTCAACACAGGATTAATCTCGACTGAAGTAGCACCTTTTGGTGGTATTAAATCGTCTGGGTTAGGCCGTGAAGGTTCAAAGTTTGGTATCGAAGAATACCTGGAAATGAAATATATCTGCATGTCAGTTTAAGAGAGTGGGCAATGACTAAAACAAATGATGGACTAATGGCACGTCGCCAAGCGGCAGTGGCTCAAGGTGTAGGACAGATCCACCCAATCTTTACTGAACGAGCGGAAAACGCCACAGTATGGGATGTTGAAGGCCGTGAATATATTGATTTTGCAGGTGGTATCGCCGTACTTAACACCGGCCATTTACACCCTAAAGTTAAAGCTGCAGTGGCAGCGCAGTTAGAGGCGTTTTCACATACTTGTTTTATGGTGCTTGGCTACGAAAGTTACATTGAAGTGTGTGAAAAACTCAATCATCTGGTGCCTGGTGACTTTGCTAAAAAAACCGCGTTGTTCACCAGTGGTTCGGAAGCGGTCGAAAACGCCGTTAAAGTCGCGCGGGCTTATACCAAACGAGCGGGGGTTATTGCATTTACGTCTGGTTACCATGGTCGCACTATTGCTGCCTTGGCATTAACTGGCAAAGTAGCACCCTACAGTAAAGGTATGGGCTTAATGTCAGCTAACGTGTTTAGAGCTGAATTTCCATGTGAAATGCATGGCGTGTCTGAAGACGATGCTATGGCATCGATTGAGCGCATTTTTAAAAATGATGCTGAGCCTGCTGATATTGCTGCCATCATTTTAGAACCCGTTCAAGGCGAAGGTGGTTTCTACGCTGTGACGCCGTCATTTATGAAACGTCTACGTGAACTCTGTGACGCCCATGGCATTGTATTAATCGCTGATGAAGTGCAAACCGGTGCGGGTCGTACAGGCACGTTTTTTGCGATGGAGCAAATGGGCGTAGCAGCAGATATCACTACCTTTGCTAAGTCAATTGCCGGTGGTTTCCCATTATCAGGCATTACTGGTAAAACCGAAGTGATGGATGCCGTTACTGCAGGTGGTTTGGGCGGCACTTATGGTGGTAGTCCTATTGCTTGTGCTGCGGCATTAGCCGTTATCGAAGTGTTTGAAGAAGAGCAATTGTTAGCCCGTGCCAATCAAGTGGGTAACAAACTCAAATCAGCATTAACCGACATGCAGGCTAAATACCCGCAAATTGCTGATGTTCGAGGCTTAGGTGCAATGATCGCCATTGAGCTGATGGAAGACGGTGAGCCTGCGCCGCAGTATAGTGGCAAAATTTTAGCTGAAGCGCGAAGCCGTGGGCTTATTTTATTGTCATGTGGCACCTACGGTAACGTTATTCGTGTATTAGTTCCGTTAACAGCGCCTGATGCACAAATTGATGCCGGTCTGGCGATTATGGATAGCACATTTCAAGCGGTGTTTAAATAACCAGTCTTTTTATGATCTAGAATAAATAGAATCCTGCTTTTGTGGGATTTTTTTTGGATTAAACAAACTTAATTTTTAAAGCTGACTACACTTTATTTATATCTAAAAATCATACTAAAGCAGGAGCCCACTTGAATGAAGGAATTATCCATTAGGTCAAAGTTGTTATGGATCACCTCGACATTATTTATTGTCACAGTAATTTCACTTTCTCTAAGTCTCTGGCTGGGATTAAAAGAAAAAAATGCTGAGTTAGCCACACAAGTAGAGATAGCGCTAAAGCAAGAGATTAACGACAAACTGTCAGCAAGAGCCGGGGAATATGGCGAACGAGTGGCGGGATTTATTAATGAGGCCTATAGGATCCCTTTTTCATTTGCTGGCTTACTTGAGCAAAGCTCAAAAAAAGATCCTTTAAGTCGTGAACGTGTTGAGTTGTCTGTCGCTGCAATACTTCAAAAAAATAGCCAACTGTCATCTATGTACGCGCAATTTGAACCAAATGGTTATGATGGTCTTGATAGTGAATACACTCAAGGTGCACCTCACAGTGTCGTGAGCTCGGGCACCATGGAAATATATTATACTCGCAATGATGATGGCACTGTTGAGCAGAACCAAGTTGATGATGCAGCTGAAAAATATATTACGACGTTAAATGAGTTTGGTATGCGCGAAGCAGAGTGGTACTTATGCGCTAAAGATACTAAGAAGCCTTGTTTAATGGAGCCTTATTTATACGAAATCACTCCAGGTAATACAGCGTTAATGACCTCGCTAACCGTGCCTGTGATTGTTGATAACCAATTTAAAGGTTTAGTTGGTGCAGATATTAATTTGCCGATATTTCAAACCATGATCATGGAATTATCTAAAAGCTTATATGGTGGAGAGGCCAAGGTGACCTTGGTGAGCCAAAAAGGATTTGTGGTCGCTGCCAGTCATTATAAAAAACTTGCTAGACCCTTGAGTGAGTCTGTAGGGCCAGAATTGGCCAAAAAACTATTGGCGTTAAACAATTCATCGGGGTTTGTTAATGAGCCCAATACTATCGCTGTGGCTTATCCTATTAATATTCCTATCGCCAATGCGACTTGGTCATTGATTATTGAAGCGCCAAAAAGTAACGCATTTATGGCGGTTGATGATATGAACACTGCCATGAATGAGATGGCAACGTCGCTGGGAAGTTTACTGCTAACCATAGGCATCATAGTTACCGCTATTGCTGTACTGATTATCAGTCTAGTAATTAAAAGCATTATTTCGCCGCTTAATATGATCCAAGCTAGGGTCGAGAATCTTGCCAGTGCAGAAGGTGATTTAACCCAATCGATTGAAGTTGAATCTCATGCGGAATTAATCGCCCTTGGCAGTGGTATCAATGCCTTTATTGCGAAATTGCGTTATCTGATCTCCGAACTAAAAGTGCTTGCAGACCGCTCACAGCAAGAAAGTATTAAGTCGGCAGACATCGCTAAGCACACTCGCGAAAGTGTTAATCGTCAATATGGCGAAATTGAAAGTGTGGTTACTGCGGTCAATCAAATGAGTGCTACCGCGCTAGAAGTGGCAAAAGCTTCTGAGCAAACGGCAATGGAAACCGAGTCAATGACTGTCAATGTTAAAGATGGTCAGACGCGTTTAACCCAGGCTATGGTGTTTGTTGAAGGCATGTCGACAGATTCTGAGCAAGCTCAGAAAGCGGTGGGCATGGTGTCGCAAAGTAGCTCCAATATTAGCCGTATTTTAGAGGTGATCAGTTCGATTGCTGAACAAACTAATCTCTTAGCACTAAACGCAGCGATTGAGGCGGCCCGTGCCGGAGAACAAGGTAGAGGTTTTGCTGTTGTTGCTGATGAAGTGAGGACCTTAGCGTCTAGAACGCAAAAGTCGACTAATGAAATTAGTACCTTAATTGAATCGTTACAAAAAGAAGTTAAAAATGCTTCGAGTATTATTGATAAAGGCGCTCAAGGTGCACAAAAAGCCGTAGAGCAAACTCAGCTGGCATTGCAGTCGCTTAATGCCATTGTAGAACAAATTAACGAGGTGTCTGGTCAGGTGACGCATATTGCTACCGCCGCAGAAGAGCAGAGTGCGGTAACCGAAGAGGTTAATCGTAACATTACTGGTATTTCGGATTCTGCATCAGAATTGTCACAGCTTGCCGACAGTGCTCAGCAAAGCAGTGACAGTTTAGCCAAGCTAGTGGATGAGCAGCATCAGCAGTTAGCAAAATTACGAACTTAATTCTGTATGCTTTGTGTGAATATGAAAAAAGGTGGCTTATTAGCCACCTTTTTTATTGTTATCCCGCTCAAGGTAGGACATCTGCTAAGATGTTACTCATTGGGTATGGCGACTACGATATGGTTATCACAAATATCATGTTACTAAGATATGATGGTTATTAAGATATGCTGACGAAATATTATGACTGAATTTATTGCGCCACCTTGTGATGGAATTATTGATGTTTTATACCAAGATGAACATCTACTGCTTATCAATAAGCCAACAGGTTTATTGAGTCTTTCGGGGAAAAATCCATTAAATAAGGATTCAGTACACTATCGTTTAGTGCAAGATTACCCTACGGCAACCTTAGTACATCGACTTGATTTTGGTACCTCTGGCATCATGCTGGTGGCATTAAACAAAGTCATCAATGGATTACTAACAAAACAGTTTCAGCAGCGCACTATTACTAAACAGTATACCGCTGTACTTTATGGCGATGTAGTTAACGACTTTGGTGATATTAGGTTACCGATAGCCAAAGACAGCGAGCATTTTCCGTTAATGAAAGTGTGTCACCACCATGGCAAACTCGCTCACAGTCAATACCAAGTAATAAAGCGACATCAAGAGGGGATATCTACCCGAGTGGAATTTACCCCTATAACTGGACGTACACACCAGTTACGTTTGCACAGCCAACAAATTAGTCATCCTATTTTGGGGTGTGACTTGTACTATAATGAACATTCTCAGCAGATGTCGAGTCGCTTGATGCTGCACGCTAGTGGATTATCTTTTACTCATCCAGTGACCGAACAAAGGATCGATTATGTTTGTCCAAGTCCCTTTTAATGAGTGAGCTATTTAACCGCTCAGCAAACAAACTGATTTTAGCATGATGAAATCTAATGCATAATCAATCTATTATTTATTATTACGCGGGTTAATCAGTATGGTTATGTCTTGGTTAGATGCGCTAGCGTTAAGTGTATTTTTGGTCAGTTGGATCGGTTATACCAGTTTTGCCAAACGTAAAGCGAAAAACACCAACTGTATTGCGCGAGTGATGCATCAGCAGCGCATACATTGGATGTCACAAGTTATCGCTAAAGAAATACGTGTGGCCGAAGCGGCATTGTTGGCTAATTTAGAGCGTAATATTGCATTTTTTGCTTCCACAACCTTACTGATCATTGCGGGGGTATTAACGCTTTTTTCTCAAGTGGAAAAGCTTGAAACTGTTATTGGTTCTATTCTTTTTACCTCGTCGCCTAACCATGCCTTTGTCCAAGTCCAACTGGCTCTTTTAGCTGGTATCTTCGTGCTAGCTTTTTTCCTATTTTCTTGGTCTATGCGTCC
>NZ_JACJER010000086.1:0-20521 GCF_014164185.1 Shewanella sp. SG44-6
GCAGCTGATAAGTTGCACATATAAAAAAACGACCCAAGAGGCCGTTTTTTATATGTGCTGCTAAAGTCTTAATCGAAGGTTAGCTCACTAAAGCTAGTTACTTTTTTACACTTAGCTTGACGTTGATCGGCAAAACGGATCATTTGGCAAGTCGTCATCCCCGCTGCTTCTGCAGCAACAAGCTCTTCTGCTACGTCTGACACAAATAAGATCTGCTTTGGCTTCAAGCTGATGGTATTGCAAATATTGCAGTAGGCTTGTTTGTCTAACTTATTGCCTGTTCGGGTATCAAAGTGACCATTGAACGAACCGGTTAAATCGCCTGCTTCGGTGTGGCTGAATAACAGTTTTTGTGCTTCGACAGAGCCAGAAGAGAAGCTGTAAATACGAATGCCTTTCTCTTTAATGCGCTCAATGCTCTCGATAAAGTCTGGATAAATATGGCCAGTAAACTCAACGCGGTTATAACCCTGTTTCCAGATTAATCCCTGCAGGGTTTTCAGTGGCGTAAGTTTGCGATCTTCGTCGATCCATTGCTGTAAAATCTCGATGACTCGTTCAAGTGACGCATCGGGTTCTAAGGCGATATCTTTAACATCGCTAATACAATAATCAACGAGTACGTTATGTTGGTTTTGCTCAAGAAAATCAGCCATAGCCTTTCTTGAGTAAGGAAATAACACATCCTGAATAAAGTTAAGATCGGTAGTGGTACCGGCGGTATCAACGATAATAGCTCTAATGCTCATAAGACTTGTTACTCCAAAACAATAATTAACTTAATGAAGATCCTATGCTTTATTGGGGATTAAGGCTAGTGCTATTCATCACTTTGCCCCTGTATTCGCTGATTTTGAGTGCAAGGTGTGAGCTAAGTTTAGATAACGCTAAATTGCCTTGAGTGATGCGGTCTGGTAGCTTCAGGTATAACTTTATGCTCGAGTTTTACAAGGAAGGCACCATGCTTACAACAGGGACAAAACGTTATTTCAAATGGCCGCTCATTTGGATTAACCGTATAACGAGATACACGCTATTACTGAGTTTTTTCTCCATAGGCGCGGTGTCTGCCACTGAGGTATTGCCGCAACTTAACACTGAAACCCTGAGTGTCAGTTCCACTCTATTTAGTGACCCAGCTGACTTTGTGGTGACCTTGCCAAACGGTTATACCAAGCAAACCGATAAGCGTTATGTGGTGTTATTTGACTTACATCCACGTAGCCATTTGTATTTGTCGGGAATGCACGATTGGATGAGCCATAATGGCGGATGGCCGTGGTTAGAGACTATCATTGTCACCGCGCCAGATGGTCATCAAGGGCTAGGCAAGTTGAAAAAGCAGGCCATTGAACAACGAGGCGACCAAGCTTTACTGGATTTTTTTGAGCAAGACTTATTGCCAGCGATAGATAAACGTTATCGTACCAATGGCTTTCGTATTTTTAATGGTTTTACTGGCAATGCGGGTTTAGTGCTATATAGCCTCATCAATCGTCCTAGTCTGTTTAATGCGTATATTGCTGCCAGTCCGGTACTTTCTAAAGAGTTTGCCTACGTGTTAAGCGATGCGCCCAAAAAGCTGCAAAGCATGAAAAACCAGGCGCGATTTTTATTCGTGAGCACCAGCGACAGCGACTTTGAGCAAAGGCAGCTCGACTCGTTTGCGACGCTTGAAAATATTATTCAGACCCATGCCAATAGCAAATTGAATTATCAAATAAAGCGCTTTGATGGCAGCTATTATATGACTCAACCTATTTTGGCGACGGCATTGGGTATTGAGATGATATTTAATGATGTGCATAGCGTATTAGCGGCAGACTCTGAGGTGTCACAACAAGGTACTAAGGCCATTCTAGCCTATTACAAGCACCTTTCAGATGACGTTTATGGCTTTGATGTACCTGCGATTGATTCGCTGCTAGCGTTGGCTGATAGTTTACCTCCGGAGCAAGCCATTAGTGTATATCAAGACACGATTAACGCTTACCCAAAAGCTGACTCCGCTTATCATTCGTTAGCCAGTGTTTATGCAGCAGCAGGTGACATTGACCAAGCAATCGCTTTTGAAAAACAAGCGCTCGCCAATACTGATCATCCGTTTTATCAAAGTAAATACACTCAGCAATTAGCTGAATATCAAGCGCAGTAAAATTAACTCTGGTGAGTTTATTACAGTAAAATACGGGGCGAGATTTCGCCCCGTATT
The DNA here is from genome assembly GCF_014164185.1 of Shewanella sp. SG44-6. NCBI lineage: Bacteria > Pseudomonadati > Pseudomonadota > Gammaproteobacteria > Alteromonadales > Shewanellaceae > Shewanella > Shewanella sp. SG44-6. The sequence goes on from NZ_JACJER010000086.1 coordinate 2,213, forward strand.
TTTGATTGCGTTATTGTTTACGCAGCAGTCTCAAGCCACTGATTGATTTTCTGTTCCATTAAATCCAACGGTAATGCACCATTTTCTAAAAGACGATCATGAAACACTTTAATATCGAACTTATCACCTAAAACTTGTTTGGCTTTTTCGCGAAGTTCGATAATTTTTAGCTCACCTAGTTTATAACCCAGTGCTTGCCCCGGCCATACTGTGTAACGTTCAATCTCAGCTGTCGCTTCAGATTGATGAATACCTTCAGTCGCTACCGCGTAATCAATGGCTTTTTCACGGCTCCAACCTTTGGCGTGCATGCCCGTATCAACCACTAAACGTACTGCACGATGTAGCTCAGATTGTAAGCGACCAATATTATCAATTGGGTCATTAGCATAAATACCCATTTCGGCAGCTAGGCGTTCAGCGTACAAGGCCCAGCCTTCACCAGCCGCATTGGAGTAAAATACGGTACTCAACAGGGGCAATTCATCAGACAAGCCAATAATGGTTTGTAAATGATGACCTGGATTGGTTTCGTGGTAGGTCAAGGTTTGTAATGAATAAGATGGCAGTGATGCTGTATCATACAAGCTGATCCAGAACGTGCCTTTGCGTGAACCATCTTGCGATGGAGCATCATAAAATGCACCGCTAGTTGAAGCCGCACGACTATCTGGTACCGCTTCAATGGCCACATCTTGGTCAGGTAAACGGCCAAACCAGTCTGGTAATTTGGCATCAACTAAGGCTAAGTCGGCATCAATATCGGCCATTAGTTGTTGCTTACCTTCTGGCGTATTTGGGTAAAGATATTGTGGGTCGTTGAGCAATACTTGCATGCGCTCACCTACAGTACCGTCAACATAACCCACCTCTTTAAGTAGTCCGTCCATTTCGAGAGTAATCCGTGCCACTTCGGCCAAACCGAGTTGATGAATGTCATCGGCGGTTTTAGTTGAGTTACCTAAATGTTGGATAAGTGTCTGATATAGCTTAGCCCCTTGAGGCAAACGACCAATGCCAGCTTCATGGGTTGCTTTTGGACGCACGGCTTCTAACGCATTGATTAGTTGGCGAGTTGCGGCATAGTATTTAGTTTCAACCAGTTCAGCGGCAGAGCTGATTAACGCATCACTACCCGCAACCTTTGCAGTATTAAGTTTAGCGCCAAAACTGGTAACTAAAGGATGCATGTTAGCCGGGCTGCTGATTTGTGCCTGTAACCCTCGTAAGGTGTTATCAATAACAAAATCGGGGGGAATGACGCCTATATCGGCATCATGGTTAAGCTTATCGACAAGCGTGCCCATTGCTGCAGGGTACATGCTTAAACGGTTTAAATAGGCGTTCGCTTCATCGGTATTGGTTACGGCAAATTTGTCTTCCATATAACCCGGAAATTCAATTTGTAAACCCGATAGGTGGTTGACGGAGTAGGGTAAAAACCACACACCATATTCGCCTAATACTGTGCCATAATTCACTGTTTGAGCCGGCAGCAATGCGCCTTTTACTTCCGATTTTATCGCGCTCAAGCTTATTTTCTCTGAATCGCTAAGGCTTGAGGTATCAATACTGTTCAGTTGACTCAGTATTGCCTTAAGGCCTTTTCGACGGTGAGTTTCACCAGATGGGCTGTAGTCGGTGAGTTTAGACATCACTTTGGCGTTGATACTGGCATCGCTCACGCCATAGTAAGTGGCAATTTCTGGTCTAAGTAAAAAGTAATCTCTCGTGATCGACTCTACTTGTTGTTTAAGGCTTAGCTTGGTCGCTGAGTTACCTGTTTGGTCGCTGGCTGTTTTTGAGTTGTTATTAGCTGTGCTGGGATCAGAGCAAGCGGTGGCAAGCAGACTTATAATAATGGCAGGGATAATTTTTTTCATTGATTACTCATTACGTTAATAGTGGCATTCAAGTACGAATATGAGCATATCCTAACAGTTATGAGGCTTAAGCTGTTGCAGTTTTATGTGCGACCTATTGAAAAATAACGCTGTCAGTTTGACGATGAGGTATAAATATGGTCTAACATTATTGAACATTGACATGAAATGGAGAAGTATATGTTAGGTGAAAGCCATGCGTTATTAGTTGATTTTCCTGAGTATCAAGACAAGATTTTGATGTTAACCGCCACTGATACTGAGTTTGCAGAAGATGCAAAGCAGTATCATAATTTAGATACTGAAATTCGTAAGCTGGAGTTACGCAACTCTCCAACAAGTGATGACTTTATGCATCAAGCCAAGCTTGACCGAACCGTGCTCAAAGACAAGCTTTACCTGCAGTTTACGCAAGCTTAATTCGTTTATTCGGCATTTTTGGCTATGTCACCATTTAGGTTGTGATGACATGGTCAATTTTTGCTGCCATACCAGACAATTAAATTAGGCATAAAATTGCTGGTTATTGTTTGATTCTTATCATGTTAGGTTGCCATTCTGTACCGTTGTAGCGGCGTTAAAACGCCATAGGAGTCGATTGAACTCACTTATAGAGACATTGATAGAATTGAGTTGTATTGCTTAAAACCTGAGGTTTGTTCTTCTCGGGAAGAGCTTGGACGACTATTGGCTGATGATTTTTTAGAAATTCCAAGTACAGGTGCGCCTTTATCCAAAACAGGGATGTTTTGGCTAAGCCCACACGGATGTGCTTGCGGCGTCTCGCTTAATCATCTGCACTGAGCCTGCGGCTGGCAATTAGTCACAGTGAAGTGACGACTCAAGTTAAGCCAAGCCAGTACCAAGTCGTTTAGGCGCAGTAACTTACTACGCTAAACGGCGTCCCAAATCATTTACTCTTTTGCAAATACCTGACGGCCGTTGACCCAGGTGGCGATGACGTTGTTTTGCCAAATCTGTTGTGGGTCAATTTTAAAATAATCATCTTCGACTAAGATAAAATCTGCTTTTTTACCGGGTTCTAATGAACCTAATAATTGCTCTTGGTGGCCCGCGTAGGCGGCGTCGATGGTGAAGCTTTTGAGTGCTTCGATGCGTGATAGTTTTTCGCTAGAGAGCCAGCCGTCGAGTGGCTGGTTAACATGATCTTGGCGGGTAACTGATGCATGTAATCCAAAAAATGGGTTAGGTGACTCGATGGGAAAGTCTGAACCGTTGGCGATAACGGCATTGGCGTTTAACAGTTTTCGCCATGCATAAGCGCCGGCTAGACGGGCTTTACCTAAACGATTTTCGGCCATGTTTTTATCGCTGGTAGCGTGGGTTGCTTGAATTGAGGCGATAACCCCAAGTTGGGCAAAGCGCGGTATATCGGCTAAATCGAGAATTTGTGCGTGTTCAATGCGGTGGCGTAATGCTTTAGAGTCTGTGGCTGCAATCGCGGTTTGGTATTTATCGAGTACGACTTGATTGGCATTATCGCCAATGGCGTGGGTGTTGACCTGAAATCCCGCTTTCATCGACTGTAAAATTAGTTTGCCTAATTGCTCGTCTGAGTAAAGCATTAAGCCTTTATGGCCAGGTTGATCTGAGTATTCTTTGATTAACGCAGCGCCGCGACTGCCCAGTGCGCCATCGGCTGATATTTTAACGCTGTCGACTTTAAACATATCGTCAGCCGTGGTGATGAATCCTTGTTTTAATATAGTGTCAAAGCGTGGGTCTTCTACCGACAGCATGCCATTGACTCGAATGCTCATGGCTTTTTTATCGGCTAATTGCTGATAGGCTTTGATGTTAGCAATGCTAATGCCAGCATCGTGAACGCTGGTGAGTCCGTAAGAGGCAAGGCTGTTCATCGCTAGCGTTAAAGTGGATTCAAGTTGCTGCTGGTTAAGGTCTGGAATGATGTTAAACACTAAGTTCATTGCATTGTCGATAAGTACGCCAGTTGGATTACCTTGCTCATCTTTAACAATTTCCCCGCCTTCTGGCGCGACTGTGTTGGCGGAAATACCGGCTAGGGCTAGGGCTTTGCTATTCACCCAAATAGCATGGCCATCTACCCGACCAAATGACACTGGGTTAGCGCTAAAGGCTTTATCTAGGCTTTCTTTGCTGGGAAATTGCTTACTGTCCCATAATTCTTGATTCCAACCGCGACCCATCAGCCAGCCATCGGTGGGATTTTTTTTACTGAATGCTTGAGCTCGCGCAACTGCATCTTGCTCGCTACTGGTATTGGTCAAATCAGCAGTGAGTAGGCTCAAGCCGTAATTCAGTACATGACCATGGGCGTCGATTAATCCAGGCAGTAGCGTTTTACCTTGTCCATCAATTAAGGTGATATCCGTCGCCGTGGGTAAGGTGTGATTTTGGCTAAATAACTGATCAATTTTATCATCGGTAAATTGAATCGCATTAAAGGTTTGCAGTTTGCCGTCAACGAGAGTGTAGCCATTAACGTGATGCACCAGTGTGGTTTGCGCCATGCTGTTAGCGCTAAAACCTGCAAAACCCAATGCTATCGATAGCGCTAAATACCCTTTTTTCATCTTGTTATCCCTTGTCATACGACCATTTAATCAGCACCCATTAAATGTTAATTAATCGTTAATGGCAAGAGGCGTAATGGGGTGATGGGATGTCGATTAGCGTTTTATGTGTTTAACTCCTTTGTCTAAGGATTTGTAAATCAGCTTAACGGCCAATTCTGATTAGACGTTAAGCTGTTGTCATGGCGGATGACTAAATCACAGTAACTGACTGGTTACTGCACGATTAATGCGGTAGGGCAATTACCTGACCTTTTTTGACCACGGTTTTGCACGGATTAACCCCGTATGCGTAAGCCAATTGTGCTGGTGTGGTGATGTCCCACAAACAAAAATCGGCTTGTTTACCGATGCTAATACTGCCGACATTATTATCGATACCCAGCGCTTTTGCTGCATTAATGGTCACACCTTGTAAGGCTTCTTCTGGGGTTAATCTAAATAGCGTACAGGCCATATTGAGCATTAATAAGGTTGAGCAAATAGGCGATGACCCCGGATTAAAATCGCTGGCAATCACCATAGGTACCTTGTATTGGCGCAATAATTCAATTGGCGGTAATTGGGTTTCGCGTAAAAAGTAAAATGCCCCTGGTAACAAGGTTGCGCAGGTACCGCTTTCACTAATGGCTTTAACGCCAGCTTCGTCTAAAAACTCAATATGATCGACTGATTTAGCCCCAAGCTTGGCGGCTAAGGCGCTACCGCCCATGTTGGTTAATTGCTCGGCATGCAATTTTATCTGTAATCCTGCTTGTTTCGCTGCGGTTAATACTCGCTCCGTTTGCTCAAGACTAAAGGCGATATTTTCACAAAAGACATCCACAGCATCAGCAAGGTTTTCAGCGATTACCGCGGGGAGCATGTCATTGATGACGAGGTCGATATACGCATCGGCATTATCTTTATATTCTGGCGGGATAGCATGGGCGCCTAAAAAGGTGGTGCAGACGTCAATATGATGATGCTCGCCGAGTTCACGCGCTACGCGAAGTAATTTAAGTTCGGTTTCGGTGTTTAAGCCATAGCCTGATTTAATTTCAACTGTGGTGACGCCTTCTCTGGCTAGGGCGTTTAAGCGTTGTCGGCCCAGTTCAAAGAGCTCGGCTTCATCGGCATCACGACACGCATTAACCGTTGAGATAATACCGCCACCTGCGCGAGCGATTTCGGCGTAAGTCGCACCTTGTAAACGCTGTTCAAATTCGTGGGCACGATTACCGGCAAAGACTAAGTGGGTGTGTGCATCAATGAGCCCCGGCGTGATCCAGCCGCCTTTGCCTCTGTAAACAGGTGTTGCCAGTACATCAAACTCAGGTAGTTCACTGCGCGGGCCAACCCAAGCAATTTTACCGTCTTTTACTGCAATGGCCGCTTGATGTATTACGCCGTAAGCCCCTTGGATATTGGTATCCATGGTGGCCACGTTTACATCAATCCACACTTGATCCCACGACATAACATCCCCTCAAAATCGGTTTATAACTGTTTGCTAAACAATACTTGTTTTAGCTTGTATATACAAGGTAGGATGAGTGATGTGTTTTTAAACAGCAATGGCATTATTGTCTAAAAAACCTGAGAGCTGCTGATATGGTCCAAGCAAAGTTTGCCCAAATAAAACAATTCATTTTGAGCCGTATTGAAACGGGCGAATGGCAAGAAAACGATCGAGTGCCGTCTGAAAATCAGTTAACTGAATTATTTGCCTGTAGCCGCATGACAGCAAGGCGGGCGTTAACTGAGCTGGTGGACTCGGGCGTGTTAGAGCGCACTCAAGGGGTTGGCACGTTTGTGGCGGGATTAAAGTCGCAATCGTCACTGTTGGCTATTCGTAATATTGCCGACGAGATAAAAGATCGCGGCCATGGCTATAGCGTTCAACAGCTGGAACTAAAACAAATAGATGCCTCAACAGCGGTGGCAAATGCGTTAGGACTTGAAGTCGGCAGCCCAGTATTTTATTCAGTATTAGTGCATTGCGAGCAAGGCTTACCACTGCAAGTTGAAGAGCGTTATGTGAATCCACTACTTGTACCTAATTACCTACAACAAGATTTTAACTTACATACACCCCATGAATATTTATCGGCGGTGGCGCCACTGACAGAGGCTAAACATACCGTTGAAGCCATTATGGCTAATGAGCTGTTGCAGCAACGTTTAGCCATTACGGCGAGTGAACCCTGTTTACAAATTTTACGTCGTACTTGGTCACGCCAAGGTGTGGTCAGTTTTGCTCGCTTAGTTCACCCGGGCAGCAAGTTTAAACTGGGTGGTCATTTAACGTTTGCGCGTTAAATAGTGATATCGAAAATGAAAACCTTAAGACATTAATCATAAACAACAAGACCAATAAAAAACCAAACCGAATTAATCGGTTGAAGAGGATAATATGGACAAACGACATGATCCAAGCCGTCGCATTATTGCCCCGCACGGTACTCAATTACAGTGTAAAAGCTGGTTAACTGAAGCGGCAATGCGGATGTTAATGAATAACCTCCACCCAGATGTAGCCGAGCGCCCAGAAGACCTAGTGGTTTATGGCGGTATTGGCCGAGCTGCGCGTGACTGGCAAAGTTACGACAAGATTATTGAGGTGCTAAAACGCCTTGAAGACGATCAAACCTTATTGGTGCAGTCTGGTAAACCTGTTGGGGTGTTTACCACTCATAGCAATGCGCCCCGCGTGATTATTGCTAATTCAAACCTAGTGCCACATTGGGCTAACTGGGAGCACTTTAATGAACTGGATAAAAAAGGTTTGGCTATGTATGGCCAAATGACCGCCGGTTCGTGGATTTACATTGGTTCCCAAGGCATTGTTCAAGGCACCTACGAAACCTTTGTCGCCATGGCAAAACAGCATTTTAATGGCTCGTCAGCTGGCAAGTGGATTTTAACTGGCGGTTTAGGCGGCATGGGCGGCGCGCAACCATTGGCTGGTACTATGGCGGGTTATTCAGTATTAACCTGTGAAGTCGATGAAAGCCGTATCGATTTTCGCATGCGCACAGGTTACGTCGACAAAAAAGCCACTTCATTAGATCAAGCATTAGCGATGATTTATGAAGCAAACCAAAGCGACAAGCCTGTTTCGGTGGGTTTATTAGCGAATGCCGCCGATGTGTTTACTGAGTTAGTGACTCGCGGCATTGTGCCTGATGTGGTCACTGACCAAACCTCAGCTCACGACCCATTAAACGGCTATTTACCTCAAGGCTGGACCTTAGAGCACGCAGCGCAAATGCGTAAAACTGACGAAGCGGCAGTGGTTAAAGCGGCTAAGCAGTCAATGGCCGTTCAAGTTAAAGCTATGTTGGCATTACAAGCTGCCGGTGCGGCAACCACGGATTACGGTAATAATATTCGTCAAATGGCCTTTGAAGAAGGTGTGACGAATGCGTTCGACTTCCCTGGGTTTGTGCCTGCGTATGTGCGGCCATTATTTTGTGAAGGCATTGGACCATTCCGTTGGGTCGCCTTGTCTGGCGATCCGCAAGATATCTATAAGACAGATGCCAAAGTCAAAGAGCTGATCCCTGATAATTCGCAGTTACACAATTGGCTCGACATGGCGCGTGAGCGTATTGCATTTCAAGGTCTGCCGGCACGTATCTGTTGGGTTGGCTTAAAAGATCGTGCCCGCTTAGCGCTAGCCTTTAATGAAATGGTCAAAAATGGTGAGTTATCCGCACCGATTGTCATTGGTCGTGATCACTTAGATTCTGGCTCAGTTGCCAGTCCAAACCGTGAAACCGAAGCCATGCTCGACGGTTCTGATGCGGTATCGGATTGGCCATTAATGAATGCTTTACTCAATACGGCCAGTGGTGCGACTTGGGTATCATTACATCATGGCGGCGGCGTAGGCATGGGCTTTAGTCAGCACTCTGGGGTGGTGATTGTTGCCGATGGTACCGATGAGGCTGCGGTAAGATTAGGCCGAGTATTATGGAACGACCCCGCTACTGGGGTAATGCGTCATGCAGATGCTGGCTATGACATTGCAAAAAATTGTGCCAAAGAGCAAGGCTTAGACCTGCCAATGTTAGGAGCATAACCCATGTCGACTTATTCATTTGAACTTATTCCAGGTACGTTAACCCTGGCACAAACCCGTGCGATCAGCCGCAATGATGTCAAGCTGACTCTTGCTACTGCAGCGATTGAAGACATTAAGCAAAGTGCTGAAATTGTTCAGCAGGTGCTCCGCGAAGGCCGAACTGTTTACGGCATCAATACAGGCTTTGGTTTATTAGCCAATACTAAAATTGCCCCTGAAGACCTGCAATTACTGCAACGCTCTATTGTGCTGTCTCATGCCGCAGGTATTGGCAAATACATGCAAGATGCCACTGTGCGCCTAATGATGGTATTGAAAATTAACTCATTAAGTCGCGGTTTTTCGGGCATTCGTTTAGAAGTGATTGAGTTTTTAATCCAGCTAATCAATGCCGGTGTGTATCCATGTGTGCCTGAAAAGGGCTCGGTTGGTGCATCAGGTGATTTAGCGCCACTCGCACACATGTGTTTGCCGTTATTAGGCGAAGGCGAAATGAGTTATCAAGGCCAGATCATTAGCGCTAAAGAAGGCTTAGACATCGCAGGATTACACCCCATAGAATTAGCCGCTAAAGAAGGTTTAGCGCTTCTCAATGGTACTCAAGCATCTACAGCGCTAGCGCTTGAAGGGTTATTTAATGCCGAAGACTTGTTTGCAGCCAGTTCAGTGATTGGTGCTATGAGTGTTGAAGCGGCTATGGGCAGTCGTAGCCCATTTGATATACGCATTCATGCTGCGCGTGGTCAAAAAGGCCAAATTGATTCGGCCGCTATTTTCCGTCATCTGTTAAGCAATGAGTCAGAAATTAGCTTAAGCCATACCAATTGCGAAAAAGTACAAGATCCCTATTCACTGCGTTGTCAGCCGCAAGTGTTAGGTGCCTGTTTAACCCAAATACGTCAAGCTGCAGAAGTGCTTGGGGCTGAAGCTAACGGTGTTACCGACAATCCACTGGTGTTCCAAGACACTGGCGATATTATTTCGGGCGGTAATTTTCATGCGGAACCTGTAGCAATGGCGGCAGATAATCTTGCTATTGCGATTGCTGAAATGGGTTCAATTTCCGAGCGTAGAATGGCTTTACTAATTGATTCTAGCTTATCTAAGTTGCCGCCATTTTTAGTGGATAACGGCGGGGTGAATTCTGGTTTTATGATTGCTCAGGTGACTGCGGCAGCGTTAGCGTCTGAGAACAAAACCTATGCTCACCCAGCCTCGGTAGACAGCTTACCCACATCGGCTAACCAAGAAGATCATGTGTCGATGGCCACCTTTGCAGCACGGCGCTTACGCTACATGAGCGAAAATACCCGTGGTGTATTAGCCATTGAATTGTTAGCTGCTGCACAAGGACTCGACTTTAGAACGCCTTTGCAACCAAGTACAGCAGTGGCAATGGCCAAAGCCGAACTGCGTGACATCGTCACGTTTTATGATAAAGACCGTTATTTTTCACCTGATATCGAGAACTCGGTCGATTTGTTATCGAGTGCAAGCTTTAACAGGCTGCTGCCACAGGGTATGTTACCGAGCTTTTAGTGATGCCACTGATCATTAGCATAAGATATTGATCAATAATCCAATAAAGGGCCGTAAGGTCCTTTTTTATTGCCTTTCTTGTTCAAGGCTAAGCTAATTTTTGTTTAATCTTTCATAGGTATACTGGCACTATTTATCACTGCTAACATAGCCGTGACTTACATTTATATTGAGCGTGTTACTGATCTTGTCGAGGTTTCGTTAACGTTCTGCATCAACACAATGCATAATGTCATATTGATAAGCCTGTGAATGCTTTATCATTTTTTACGCGATTTAATTTAAGTCTCTTTATTGAGTAAAGAGAACGTCTTGCTAAGGATTTTTTTGTGAATATAGATGTACGAGTTGAAATGGCGGCCTGGTTAACCCGCTTAGGCATTAATAGCCAACCATCGGATGGTGTTGCCACATCAATATTAGTTCTTGCTTGTTTGCTAGTGGCAGGTATCAGTTACTACATTACCCACAGATTTGTTGTTCATGGTGTGAATGCCGTGATCCGTCGCTCCTCGGTGACTTGGGACGATATTTTTATGCGCTTTTTTGTATTTGAGCGCCTCGCTATTTTGGTACCGATTTTAATCCTCGATTTATTAATGCCTATTTTAGTGACTGAGCACCCGTTAATCAGTGCCATTATCGACCGTTCTCTTAGCGCTTTGTTGGTGTTCTTTATTATTCGCGCAATATATAGCGGCTTAAATGCCATCGATGAAATTGCTGATGTTAATCATGTGAATCGCCGTTTACCGGTAAAAAGCTTTGTTCAGCTAACCAAATTATTCCTGTTTTTTATTGGGTTAATTGTCGCATTTGCCATTTTAGCCGACCAGTCGCCTATTTATTTTTTTAGTGGCTTAGGTGTGGCAACTGGTTTGGTAATGCTAGTGTTTCGCGACACTATTTTGGGTTTTGTTGCCGGAATTCAGTTAGCGGCTAATCGCATGGTGAGTAAAGGCGATTGGATCCAAATGGATAAGTATGCTGCAGACGGCGCAGTTGAAGACGTCACATTAACCACAGTCAAAGTCCGCAACTGGGACAATACCATTACCATGATCCCAGCCTATGCATTAGTGTCTGATGCATTTAAGAACTGGCGCGGCATGTCTGAGTCTGGTGGTCGACGGATTAAGCGTTCAATCAACATCGATGTAAATAGTATTCAATTTTTAACTGATGAAGAACGTCTACGCCTAGGTAAGGTGAATTATTTAAAAGAATACTTACCACAAATATTTACTGAAATCAGTGTCGCTAATGCTAACGTAAGTGATATTGAAATGAAGGTGAACGGTCGTCATCTAACCAATATCGGAACATTCAGAGCATACTTACAAGAATATTTGCGCCGTCATGAAAAAATACATAAAGACATGACATTGATGGTTAGGCAGCTTGCGCCAACGACTGAAGGCTTACCCATCGAGTTGTATATTTTTACCAATGACATTCGATGGACCTATTACGAAGCCATTCAGGCCGATATTTTTGACCACATTTTTGCCGTGTTACCCGAGTTTGGTTTACGTGCGTTTCAAAATCCGACAGGAACCGATATTCGCAGCATAAAGCAACATACCGAACAAGATTGATAAGCGGTCAGATAATGGATCTCTGAGTCGTTAAATCACCGATACGACTCCTTATATCAGGGCTGTGCCCGTGCAAGCCAGTTGGTTAAATAATCTCAATAGGCAAGTTCGGGCAATAAGTCACCACAGCCATAGTGTGTCGACAGGTCTGAGCATAATGATAGGCTTGTGCTTACTGAAGGTTAAGTGACTCAGCGTATAAACAAGGACAGTGGGTTAAAGGTTATTTCTACATTGGCTAAGCAGTAGCATATCGCCACTATTTTTGTTGATAGTCAGGAATTACTTTTGGGTGCACACCCTTGATTGAACGATAGAAATCCATTAACTGGTTTATTTCCGCTTCAATCTCTCCGCTCGGCTTTAAGGGCTTGGCAATCACAATGGCCTTTCGGCCAAAATCTAATCCTATTGGCACAATATCAACATTGGCTTTGGCTGCTATATGATAAAAACCACTTTTCCAACGTGTTACAGGGCTGCGGGTACCTTCTGGTGCTAAGGCTAGTTTATAAAGCGGATCTTGTTGGAATAACAGTACGACGCCATCAACTAACTTATTGTATTTGCTTCTATTGACTGGACTGCCGCCCATGGCGCGAAACATCCACCCCCAAGGTGGAATAAACAGCTGATGTTTGCCCAAAAAGTGGATTTTAGTGCCTAACGCACTGCGAGCGATAATACCGATAATGAAATCCCAGTTACTCGTATGTGGGCCAACAATGATGACGCACGGCCTGGTTTTATCCAGTTGGCCATCTATTTTCCAACCAAGTATTGTGAGTAATCCAGAGCAAAGTGAGCTGAACATGGCGTCATTCCAATCATTGAGCTTTATTAAGCTTTTTGTTTTATGGTATTGACTCATCAAAGCCTGTGCCGAGAATCGGAGTCAAACATGTTTTCTAGCTATTTCGACGTGTCAGTGTATCTGATCTCATATCAGCATAGTCGATCATCATGGTCATTTGATGCTTGAATCTGACTTAAAATAATCGCTGGCATGAGACTATGTTAGGCATGGGCTGAAATGCTCATCAGGCAAATTTGTGCCTCAAGAGTGTGCTTATTCTCCCTAGGGAATATCGCTTAGCAGAGCACACCTGCATGCTAAGCGTGTAGCATCAACTTATTCTTAAGCGGGATGTGTTAGTGAGTGCTTGGTTTGCTAAATTCTGCAATGCGTTTTGCCTCGTCTAGGATGGCTTGTTCTAATTCTGCTTCTGACTTCATCCGTTCCAAATCTAATTTCATTCGCTGTTGCTTTGGTAAAGCTGTGCGAGCTTCCATAATAGGGTGGTTTCTAATCAGCTCATAATGGCTAAACAGCTTAGGGAAGTCGGCGACAACTTGTTCCGACATGGATAAGGCATCAAATAATTTGCCAATGCGCATAACGCCTTCAGACAACTCACAGCGATCTTCTAACATTGCAGCAGCAATATAGCGGATATCGGTCAGAATCTGCTGTCTGCGCTCTTCGGCTTTAGCCTTACGCTCTGACTGTGCGAGTTGATTAGCTTGGGTGCGACGCTTAAGCGTTATCAGTAAGTATGTTGCGTAAGTTGCAAGGGCAATAATGATGAGTAATGCAATAACGATGGCGGTTGTAGACACAATTTATCCTTTTCTGAATACAAAACTGGCGCCATATGCGCCAGTTTTCTGATATCAAACCAAGAAATAGCTTGGTATTACTTTCATCGAGCAGACTAGTCTTTCTGCTGATAATCTTTAAGCAGATCCGCACCTGATTCAAAACGATTCAATAGGTCATCGTCGCTCAGTTGCTTTTTAGGGCTTTCCATTGGCGTATCATCACCATCAGTAAGACCTAAACTTAACATCAGTTGCTCAATTCTGTCTAATTGAGCGTCCAACCACTTTTGGTCTGCGTCAGATAAATCACGACCTTCTTCAAGTTGGTCGAGTAACTGATTTAATCTTGGATCGTCTTCGAGTTTCAATAACTTTTGCTCGTCAGTTAGCTTAGGCTGTTTAGGCTTAACCACTAAAGGCTTGGTAATTGATGTTGGTAATATTAATGCGACCGGCTTTTTACTGCCATGGCGTGCATCTTTATTTTTAACCGTTGCATTATCCGCGGCTTGTTTAAGCAACGTTTCATTATGACGGCTGCCTGATTTACGGCCGGTTTCTGACTTTTTACCATCGACCGCATTACGATCGACTTTTTTTACTCTTGGGGCAAACTTAGCGCCGTTTTCGCCGCCTTTGCGAGTTTTTTTACTGCGAGCCATGATGTTCTCGTTAGGTTTTCTAAACACGTCCTTGCAGATCAATTTCTACAAGACACTAAATAAGGATGCGCTTTATATCAGATTTTGATGATTTTTGCATCAAAACCAGATCTTTCAATGCAAATAATAGCTCAAAATCACTATTCAATGCTAAATATTCAAATGTAGAGTGCTGATAAAAGCTTACATGAGTTGGATTGTTTTTGTAATGCCATTTGGCAAAATGGTCTTTATCAGTCAGTAAGGGAGTGCTTATTGCTAACCAGCCACCCGGTTTAATCAATTGATTGAGTAAGAGCCATTCTCGGTGAGGATGACGAAAGTGTTCAAAGACTCGATAACAGCACACAAAATCATAACGCTGTTGCAGCACTGACTGATCAGCAGCAAAAAAAGGATCGTACTCATTAACAATATGGCCGGCATCAGCGATAGATTGTCTACTGTGCTCGTCAAGTAAGCGGCCAAAATTGAGGCCTGTTAATGTACCGGTTTGTTGCTGAGATATTTGATCTAACAGTGGCAGAATAAATTGCGATAATGGCTTCTGTTTCGATGACTTTTGCGATCGACCATAGCGCTGCTTCTCAAGATCGGGCATCAGATGAGATTTTGGGTTAGCAAAGACTAAACCACATTGTTCGCAGCTGTAGAACGCTCTTTTTTTGTCTTGAACAAAAAATTCAGCAATATGATTACAAAGCGGACATACATTCATCAAATACAGCAGCACCTAAGTATTGACTTGATAAACGATTATATAGCGAATGCGGTTAATTAAAAGTAAGCATTTGAAATCAAGTCGATATTAATGCTTTTTAGGCATAAAAAAAGGTGGCAGTATAAACTGCCACCTCGTAAAACAGTGCTTAATGCACTTTATTCTGATTCCAAGTATCCGTACTTGCTATGTGACTGTCCCGGTCAGATCTTTATTTATTCTGCTTTCCATGCCGTTTTTAGTTGTTATTGGTCATCAATGACGCTTTTTTATATTCTGTTGCCGTCCTGACTACAGCTTCCGTAGATGGTCTTCAATGACGCATCATTATCCTAATTGTCTTCAATGACATTAGTTAACCATCCTTGTTGCTTTGTACCTTCGAGCGATAAAGCTTCCAGTGTGCATCCTCAGCTATAAGCTTTGTCAGCTATTATTTGAATCTTCAAATAATACTCTGGGTTATCAGTCACTCTGTTGTGTAAGGCAGTGCTAAACAGCATATCGACCAATCGGTCTGTTCCTTACAAATTTTACGACCAGTATTTCAAGATGAAATATCGACTCATGTAGTTATTATTAGTGAGCGGTCTTAAATTATTATTATTATAAATTAGCTTTATTCTTATATCTTAAATGTATCAGTCCGAAACCTGCTTGATGTTATTAGATTTATATTACAAACAGCTGGGTTTACCTCGGTACGGGGTGTATTTAACGCTAAAACAACGAACACTGTCAAGTAAAAATCAGTGAAGTTGACGTAAACGTAAACTTTAGGCGGTAAAAAATGGGCTCAAAAGCCCATTCTTTATTAGCGAATATTCAGTGGTATTAATGCTTAATACTTGAAATATATTTAGATAATGCTTCGATATCAGCATCAGATAATTTTTTCGCTACATCTTGCATCATGCCATTTAAATCGTTGTGACGAAGTCCATCACGGAATTGTGTTAGCTGAATTTTGATATAGTTAGCATGTTGACCGCCAACCATAGGGAAACCTGCAGCAGAGGCGCCTTTACCTTCCGGTCCATGACAAGCAACACATGCGGTAATTCCACGAGCGGTATCACCGCCTTTATACAGTTTTTCACCAGCAGCAGGTACATCGGCAACATTTGAGGCCGCTTGTACTTGGCTAGAGAAGTATGCTGAAAGGTCTGCAATGTCTTCATCACTGAGTCCCATAGCAAAGCCGATCATAATTGGGTTCATACGACCCTCAGCACCGCCGGTTTTCGCAGCTAACCGAAATTCAGTCAATTGTTTTTCAAGGTATGCAGGATGTTGACCTGCTAATTTAGGATACATATCAATCATACTATTGCCGTCAGCACCGTGACAGGCAGAACATACGATTGCTTTAGTTTTGCCTACTTCAGCATTACCTTCAGCCATAACTGATGATGACATAGCGGCTACTACAGACAGCGCAAGAGCTAACTTTTTCATGGCGTTCCAACTTCTAGTTAATTTATTGTCCTGAGCTTACTAGGAAGACCCGCAAGCGTGGTAAAATGTTTTTCCAAGCGCTTTGATGTAGTTTACGATGCTCGTTAAGAGTGAGATCATTTTTGACTACATCACACATATCAGCTTTGCTTGGGTATATAATGTGATCTGCCTAATATTTTACACGAAAATGTGCAAAAGTAAGCAATTGTTAAAAATTTATGGTAACGCGTTTACTAGAAGTAATTTAATTGGAGTTAAGAGTGACAGAATCTCGTATCGATTTCCGTAGGGCTAAGTTTTTAATCAGTGCGCCTGATATTGCGCATTTAGATCAGTATCTTCCTGGGGATATCGGGGTTGAGATTGCGTTTGCTGGACGCTCTAATGCCGGTAAATCCAGTGCGTTAAACGCACTTACTGAACAAAAAAGTTTAGCTCGAACCAGTAAAACCCCTGGTCGTACCCAACTGATTAACGTGTTTCAGTTAGATGATGATCGTCGTTTAGTCGATTTACCGGGTTATGGTTTTGCCCAAGTTCCTTTAGCGTTAAAAAATAAATGGCAAGAGGCGCTTGGCGAGTATTTGCAAAAACGAGCTTGTTTAAGCGGCGTGGTGGTGTTGATGGATATTCGTCATCCATTGAAAGATCTTGATATGCAAATGATTGAGTGGGCCGTGATCAGTAATATTCCGGTGTTAGCATTGTTAACCAAATCGGATAAATTGACCCAAAGTGTCAAAATGAAAACAGTTAATGATGTCCGAGCTGCCCTAAAAGATTTTGGTGATAAAGTACAAGTGGAGACGCTGTCATCGCTAAAAGGCACGGGTAAACCTAAAGTGCTAAGTATTCTAAATGATTGGTGTCATCCCCAATGGTTAGCGGAACAGAAGGCCGAGCAAGCTTCAGAGTCTGAGTAACAATAGCATGATGTAATTGATTACCAACAGCACGAAAAGCCGACAACCAAGTCGGTTTTTTATGTGTTTGATATGAGAATGGTGATTTTCAAGCAAAAAAAAACCGATAACCAAACGGTCATCGGTACAAAAAAATTAGCTCTTTTGGGGAGAAGCTAAATTCAACAAGACTCAAGTGCCATCAACTCAATTTGATGACTCTCAATAACCATACAATAACCTTTTTTTAACCAACATTAAAGTATTTACTCTAAATATTTTTGCGGTGAAAAAAAATCAAAAAAAAGCCCCAGCAACCTGAGTTGCTGGGGCGCCGAATTTGGCTAGTCACTACTGCTAGTGAAATAAAGGTTTGAAAGATTGAACATCTTAACCTCTGTACCCTACAACGAATATAATACCGTATCCGCCTTAAAATGAAAAACTGTTTTTCATATAAAGATACAATAACTGTGAGTTTGGCAACAAATTAATGCAGCTTTGTTAACTGTGTCGACGAAAATGTTGTGTTTATTAGGTCGATTTGGGTTGTAGGTTATGCGCTCAAGGTCAACAGATGTTGAAAAGCGTAGCCGCTGAAACATTTGGGCAATAAAAATGCCGTATTCCAATGAATACGGCATTTTATGCTTTAGCAACTTAGGTTATTTATCTTATGCAATGCAAACCTATCAAACTACGATTTAGTGGGCTTCATCCCAATTGTCGCCAATACCTGCCTCTGCTAACAAGGTCACATCTAATGATGCTGCTTGTGCCATTAAATCGCACACTTTAGTTTTGAGTGTTTCTGCTTGAGCTTCATCCACTTCAAACACTAATTCATCGTGTACTTGCATGATCAGGGTAATTTCACCTTGAGTATCTTGGTTAATCCACTGGTGGATAGCAATCATGGCTTTTTTGATTATGTCTGCTGCAGTCCCTTGCATGGGAGCATTAATCGCTGCTCGCTCAGCGGCTTGGCGGCGCATGGCATTGCGATCGTTGATTTCAGGTAAATATAAACGACGGCCAAATAAGGTCGAAACATAACCCAATTCAGCAGCAATGGCGCGGGTTTCTTCCATATACTTAAGCACACCAGGATAGCGAGCAAAATACGTGTCTATGTAGGTTTGTGCTTCGTTGCGTGGAATATCTAATTGCTTAGCTAAACCAAATGCAGACATGCCATAAATTAAACCAAAGTTAACCGCTTTGGCGCGGCGACGTTGCTCGGTCGTGACTTCTTCAAAGTGCACCCCAAATACTTCGGCTGCAGTGGCTTTATGA
>NZ_JACJER010000087.1:0-19900 GCF_014164185.1 Shewanella sp. SG44-6
AAATATTTGCTTTTTTGCGGATGCAGTTTCTTGCCAATGTCCATGGTTTCTTTGGCCGTACGGTAAGAGTAACTGATGCCTAAATCACCACTGAAATAATGGCCTAAGGAAATGTGCAAGCTAAGCTGCATGTTCGCGGGCAAGCGTTTGAGTAATTTATTGATGCGTTGATTTTCAAGTTCAGGATCAAATTGTTTTCCGTCTAAAAAAGCGGGTTTCAAAATAACCAGCTGAGTGAGCGACGTCATGGCAATTAAGTTATCTCGTACCGGATTTTGTAATAAATACAGAACTTGTTTCAATGCCTGGTTGTCTTGCTGATATAAAGGGTTATGACTGTCGAGTTCAATAATCGCCGCCACTCTAGGTACGCTAAAATCGATACCTAATTGCAGCGCCCATTGTTTTAATGAGGGTAAGTCTTGCTCATTTGCATGTATCAATTGAGCAATAAACTCTTCTTTTTGACGGTTTTGCCATTGTAATTGTTCTTGTAGGTTAGCTTGTTCAACAATCATTTCTGCAGTCATTTTAAGCAGCTCACCATAGTGGCTCAATGTGTCTGGTTCACCCGTGATGCCAATCACACCAACAACTTGACCTTGATAATGTAATGGCAAATTAAGCCCGGGCTTCACCCCTTGTAAATTTGAAGCGATGGTTTGATTGATCTCAACATTGCGATTTTGGCTAATAGCCAATAATGCGCCCTCATGTATGGTGCCAATTCGCTCGACTTCGCCTGAACCGAGTATGACGGCTTGCGCATTCATAACATTGATATTATGGCCAATAATTTTCATAGTCCGGTTGACAATTTTAGCGGCAATTTGGGTATCAATCTGAAACATGAATTTCTCTGAGTCATCAATATCGGTATTGAATGATACCTGATGTTGCTTAAATAGTGGGAGTTGGTTGATGTGAATGTGGACTTGATGAGTAAAAAGTCCGTTACTGTTAATCCTAAATAATACGCCTATAAAGCACCTGAACATAACCGATAAGATAATAAAGATTAGCAGTGCTAATTTTGACGGGGGAGGCGAGACATAAAACAATTAATAATAAAATGGGGGGCAAAATCCTTTTGCCCAATTTTCAATCACAAGCAATTCACTTTGTTAATATAATGTTAAATATGTATGGATTGCAAGTTTTTTATACAGTGAAGCTTTAAAATTAATTGATGAGCTTAAGCGCTAGGCGAGAAAGCTATTTACGCGATAGCTAATGTCAAACCGACAGATAGCAAAACGCCAACCTAAAGAGGTTGGCGTTTTCTGTAATATGACTGACTTTGTCACATCATTATTATTTTACTTACAGTTTATAACTGACGTTGAGCATAATCATGTGTGCTGTGTAGTCATGCTGTAAATTGCCGAAACTCATCACATTCCAAATGGTATCGGGTTCGATATCATTGGCGTCGTCATTATCAAGATACTTTTCCATTTTGTAGTCTATTCGCAAGGCTACTTTTTCGGTTGCTTGATACTGTGCATAAACATTAATGTTATGTACTTTGGCAAAATAGTCGCCGTAATCACCACTAATACCTTGTCTGACTTGGGTCGTGCTGTCTGAGTCTGAGTAAGTATAATCTACGCCTAAGCGTAAACGACTGTCCATTAAGTTGTTATAACTTAGGCCAGCACCAACCACATCAACAGTATCTTCTATCTCGGCTTGCCAAGTTGCAATATTCAAATTAGCACTGCCAGATTGAGCGGATGTTATGATTTGATGGTTATAAAATGTGCTCGCATTGATATCGTCATTAATCATGTAGTTAATATTGATATCGTAGTTAGTGTCTTTGGACTCAGTCAAGCCTATCTGGGTGTTGGTATAGTCATCTAGAGCATAACGAACTCCAAAATCGACATTCAAATTATCCATAGGACTATGATTAACGCGGGCCTCAATTTGAGTGCGGTCGCGATCAGCTAAGTAATAGCGGCGCAATAATGGATTTTGCTCCGCTGATGATGACTCTGATGCTTTATATTCAGAACCATCTCTTTTGCTGAAACTGCCTTTAAGCCACATGTCCCACATATCAAAATTATTAAGGCGTAAACGAGCCCAAACGTTATTGTCGTCAGTGGTTTCTCGACCTTGATTGCTGCGCTCATCGCGCCTGAAATCATAACCAGCATCGAGTTTGATACCATGGCTGATACGGTAGTCAGTTGATAATTTAGCTCTATGAGTGGTGAGATCGTATGGGGTGTTATCCCTTACTTTTCCGGTAACATCGCTAATGCTAATTTGGGTCCATTGTTCAATTTGGGTATTATTTTCACGGTCGTTATAATCATAGCTACCAGTGAGGCGCCATGCACGACTGAGCTTAGTTACCGCTTTAAGTGTCATGCCAGTGATATCGACTTTGGCATCAATACTGTCTGCAGGTAATGAGTAGCTATACCCTAATTGGGTCAATTGCTGATCTTGCGTCATTTGGCCTAAGAGTAAACGACCACTTAGACTGGTAATAGAATCGTTATATTGACCTAACAACGAAATGGTATGAGCTTCGTTATCGGGGTCTAATGCAATGTAACCTCTATTTTGTGCGCCAAAGGTTGGATTAAAAGCACTGTCAAAGCCGAGTTGCTGGTTATTATTACTAAACACTGAACCATTGTAGTTAATACTAGTAAACCAGTTGTCACCGCGGAGTTTAATCCCAGCGTTTAAAATGTCGGTAGTGTAATCAACAGGCTCTGGCAACATCATCGATTGAGTGAAGAAACTGCCTGAGGTGATCTTAGTGCCCGTTTTTTCTTCGCGCTGAAAATTAACATAAGTGGTGAATATTGATTCAGTTTGATATTCAAACCCAAGTCCAGCACGTTCACGTTTAAGCGACAATTCAAATGGGTTTAAACTGCTATACAGCATTGGCATGTCTGAACTTGCACCTGCGGTAATCCAGTTACTGGCTAAAGTTAGGTTATCGCTACCGATATTTTGGTAAGGGCTTAATGCATTGTTACTTTGATAGGTCGCAATGGATCGATAGCCAAGGTTAATTCGATACAACCCTAGTTTACCTACATCAATTTCCATGCGGCCGTTGTCCATACCTAAGTTATTGGCTGCCACGTTTGCTTGATAGCCCTCACTCCCGCGATAGCGAATATCAGCATCTACTTTGCCTGCAGTTTGATTGCTGCTATGAAATGCATTCGCGGATTGAACATCATCTTCACTGTTGTAACCAATACCCACACCAACAGTGCCAGTGGTACCGGTTGCGATAACACAGCCTTTACATTTCCAAGCATCATATTTGATGTTGTCAGTTTTAGCGTTTGCTAGGCCATACCCATCGGCCATAAGACTAAAGCTGGTGCTAGTGAGTAACGCTAAGGTAATGAGGTTTAATTTAGTATTCATAATATTATCTCCTTAGCGCTGCAGTAATTTACCAGAAGGATGGTTTGAACCATGTATCTGAGTATGACAATTTAAGCAGCTGCGACCACCCGTAAAGGTATTGCCATTGACAGTTGAACCCATATCCGTGTTACCTAGATAAGCGTTGCTGGTATGGTTGTCACTTGCATGACATTGCTGGCATAACTGTGGCGCGCGAGTTTTAAGCATAGCGTCGTTGACCGAACCGTGTGGGTTGTGGCAATTGACGCAATTTTCGGTAACGGGTGCATGTTCCCAAAGCTTTGGTCCCCGTTTTTCAGCATGGCATGAGTAACAGGTTTCATTAACCGTTGGTTGAACCAGATCTGAGTCACTCAAACTGCCATGTGGATTATGGCAATCACTACAGGTCATTTGGTTCCATTTCATAGGATGACTTGAGCGCTTGTTCATATCGGCTTTTTGTTTGGTATGGCAGCTGGTACACACTTCCATTTCAGTTTGCTTTGACAATACTGGGTCGTGAGCGGCATGCACGCTATGACAAGATGCACAAGCTACATCAGCATTGGCATGATGGCTGCTGTCCCATGCCACCCGCTTATCATCTTGGTGACAGCTCATACACACACTATTTTGCTTATCTGCAGCGAGTGTAGAGGTAGGGCCAAAGGTGATCATGGGTTCTTTACCACCACGATTATGTGAACCTAGTGGGCCGTGACACGCTTCGCACTGCAAGCCTGCCATTGGGCTTTTCGAAGAGTCGATAGCGCCATGAACGCCTTTAAATAAGTCCATCACTTTTTCAGACTTTTTATGGCACATCAGGCATGAGTCGGCGCCTTTAGGCGAGTATTTGCCTTCGGCGAATTTTTTATCTAACGTGGCTTCAACTTCTGCCGGCGTCATGCTGGCATCCCACTTTGCCGCCTGTACGTGAGTCGATACAAAAACAGTCGAAGCTGTTAGACACAGTAGAGCGAAAAATAAGGTATTGATTGAGTTTGTGGTCTTCATAAGTAGACTTCCTAATTTGTCCATTTTGATGATCAACATTTGATGAAGTAAGTCATAGCATGAGAGAGAAGCTGTGCTTCTCTCTCAATGAACAAATTAAAATTTCACTTGTGTGTGATTTTCAATGGTAGGTGCATGGCAGAATAAACAGGTTTCTAACTGCGCAGCATCATTGGCTTCTTGATAGCTACCATTCACAATTGCGCCCTGACTTTCAGCATGTTGTTTAATCGTGTCAAAACCATGACAAGAAGCACATGTCGCTGTGATAGGCGTGGTATACAGGCCAGCAGAAGTCGCGAGTGCACCTTTAACTTTGAATGCATCAAGATTAAAGTCGTTATGACACTGGGTACAGTCTTTGATAATGCCTTGTTCACCATGAACACTGTGAAGTTTCATTTCAATCGCGCCTTGATTAGCGCCAGATGCATAAGTGCCGTCGGGAGTATGACAAGCCACACAACCGTCTAAACCTACGGTAAGTTCGCCATTAAGCTCACGGCCTAATTGTTCTGACATGACAAAGCCAGCATGGTGACCTTTGTGGAGCTCAAACGTGTCGCCATGACAATTATCACATGAATCAAAATTGACCGAGTCAGTGTGACGATAGCTAGGGGCATTACCAGAGAAAGTACCAACGGTGAGTTCAGCCTTCATGCTGGTGGTTGCTACGCCGTCTGCACAATCAATGGCTTGGATACCATCGTTACACATTTCAAGACCGATAAAGCTAAAGGCTGTATCTGTGTCGCCGGCACCAAACGGTAATGATGGAATGGTATATACTAAGTTACCTGATTCAATGACCACATCCGCTTGTAATAGACCCGCTTTGATAAAGTCTTTGCTGATTTTAGCTAAACCACTGCCTGGGCTAGGGTTATATCCCATAATCGGGAAGTTAGGACCAACGTTAGTTAGCGTTTCAACACGTTGAATTTTGCTGACTAAGCTTGCAGCATCAATGGCTACGCCTTTAGCATCTAAAATCGTTACTGATAGCGTTGCTGATTTGTCTTCAGGGCTAGATTTATTCGCAGTCAATGTGGCGGTCATGCCATATGAGTCGATAAATGCTTTTTTCTGAGTATATGAAGTGGTGTGTATTTCTTCTGTCCAGCTTGCATTATGGCATGCAATACAATTTGAATTGTCCACTTGTTGTGGATGGCCTTGACCTGTTTTAAAGTCAATATTGGTATGGCAGCTTGAACAGGTTTCCATGGTTGGAATTCGAGACCAGTTGTTCGATTCGCTTAGTTGTTCGGAATCGACATGACAAGTGGTGCAATTGTCTTGGACTATCGCATATGCAGCTTCTGCACTCTTGTCTAAGTTGCGGCCATACATTTTGGCATTGTTATGAACATTATGGATCAAGTGGCTAAATTCAACTTGAACCTTGTCTTTTTCAATGGCCATTTCGTTGGTATGGCAAGATGTACAGGTTTCTAAGTCAGTGTAGCTATGATAAATGCTTTCACCCTTTGCATGGCAGGTATTACAAGTGGCTCCGCTTACTATGTTTTTGGTGTATTTAGCTTGAAACCCTTCGCCGTCAAAATCTTCGGTGATTTCGGTACGCGGAACACTGGTAACCCCGTCTTGCAAAGTAGAAGCACTTGCTATGACGTTGTAACGTTGTGTCAGCTCTGGATTAAAACCTTCAACATTGACGGTAAAACTGTAATTTCCGTTACCGTGGTCGGTAAAGGTTTTTTCGGATCCAATAAATTGCCATTGCGCTGAATTACCCGGTCCGCTAGCGCCAACTGGAATCAATTGAACCACTTTTTTCACTTCCAAGTCTTTAAGGCCTGCAATCGGAAGGTCTTTTTCATTGGTTGCAAAAACTTCAATAGTCGGTTTGTTGTCTTGATAAGTGACTTTGGTGATATCTAAGTTTAGTGTTTTGATCGCTTCAGCAGGCTCGCCGCCAGGATTGCCAGGATTGCCAGGTTCACCATCATCGCCTCCGCCACACCCTACTAGTGTCATTGACGCTGACATAGCAAGTAACAATGCCATTTTTGTGTATTTTGTATTCATCATATTTTTCCCTGCAAAGGTCATCCATCTAACTTACTGGCAGTATCTTCTGCAATTATCTTTTTCAGTTAAGTTGATGTTGGAATTAATTTTCCCAACACTAAGATTACTTTACAAACGGCAACTCGTCTGTAAAGCGAACGTAATTGTGTGATGGCGATCTGCCTATTAATTAAGGGGTACATAAAATACAGGGGTTGTAGGGGAATGATTGTTCTCGCTAGAAAAAAGACCTTAGCAATATGCTAAGGTCTTTGATGGGTAAAACAATTTAAGTATTTATATATTAAGCTTAGAAACCATGGGTTTTAGTGACTCGTTCAACCGTATGACAGGTTGAACATATTTCAGATGCACGAGTATGAACATCGTCTTCACTCATACCATCAACAATACCGCCATTGGACTCAATATGAGACACGGTGGCATCGGTACGATACTTTTGATGACAACTTAAACAGGCTCCAGTATCTGATGACATCCACACATCTGCACCCGTTTCTATGTCGCCATAACGCCATACTCTGTCAGCGGCTCTACCAAGTTGTATCCCATCAGCCGTGTGGCAGGTTTTACAGTCGGTTTTTAACACAGTGCCAGATTCTACACCGGCATGCTTGAGGTAATGGCCTTCAGCACTGTGAGCTTTAAAGGCAAAGCTGGTTGATTTTTTGCCCCCAGGATAAGTGTTGTCAGTCTTAAGAGTCTTATCTGCGGTATGGCATGTTTGGCAATTTACACCATTATCATAGTGATACACTTCTTGGTTGTGACAACCTTGGCAGCTTTGGGTATTGATAATATTTCTACGTACGGCAGCGGTTTGGCTATCGTCTATTACACTTGCAGCCATAACAAAATGATAAGGCTCACTTTTAATTTCCACTGTTTGGATGTCATCAGCACTGCAAGCCGTGAGTTTAACTTCCGGTCTACCGTAGCCACCATGATTAAAGCAGGCTGTGACTGCTGACCATAGTTCAAATGTTTTACCCACATAATCTGTTGGTAAGGTGACCTTATCCCAAACTAACGTCCAGCTATTATCTGTGTTGGCAGTACCTTCACTTAATTTAATACGACGATTGCTGTAACTGGCATCTTGATACGTAGGGTAGTTTTTGTCACTGTCCCATGCCATGACAATACGACTACCGTCATCAATATACTCAGCGGGTAATATCTGACCACTGGCATCAGTAAAGCTCACGTTAGTACTGAACTTGTTATCAGCTGTCACGGTAACATCGCTAAAGACTACCTTCATGGTTTGGGTTTCATTATAGGCTTTCATGACATCGCCATGAGCTTCTTTTGCACTGCGACCATAGCCTTCTTCCACATGGCAAGAAGTACAATTTGTACCGACACCAACATGTTGTTGAGACGCCAACTCTGTATGGCATGCAATACAAGCGGTATCACTTTTATTGGCATTAAACAGCGCGGCATCTTTGGGAGCATTAGTCCCTTCAACATGACATGCACTACAATCTGCAGCAGGCTTTTGTGGGTACATAACCTTACCGTAATCGTGCAATCCGCCGCCATAACCAATGACTTTGTAAGGGGCAGCTACTTCGCCGTCTGCGGTACTGGTGACGCGATCTTGACCTTTATGAATCGCATGGATCATATAGGTAAAATCAACACTGTTGCCGGTTTCAGGATCGCCTGATGTTGCGGTATGACAAGAAGCACAGTTTTCAAGATCGATTCGACGACCACCGTGTAATGCTAAGCTTTCCGGTTGATGACAGGTATAACAAGCCGTTATCGATACTACATCCCGTGACGCAATACCTTCGGTTAAGCCGGTTGAAGGTTGGAAATCATAATGGGCATTTGCAGTGATTAGTGGCTGCTTTAATTCTAAGGTAATACGCTGAGTGTCATCAGCTTGGTAAGTAATACTTATTGGGTCTGTTACTTGAGCAATATTAGTTTGAAAAGTGTATGTGTATGAACCATCGAGATTATCCACTAAGCAGTCAACACACTTTGATGCAGCTTCAACCTCAGCTTGATATTGTGCTGAAGGAGATATGTTGGTTTCACCATCAGCTATCCAGCTAGCATTAGGTTGTTTGGCCGAGTTGATATAAGACTGCCATTGATAACCACGGTCAACTTCAACTTTAGCCCCCTCTGCACCAACCATTTCGGTCACTGGGGTTAATTGGGCAATACCAAAACGGAGATCATGATCTTTTGTTAGTCCCAATACCGCAACGCCATTGGCATTTTTAAGGTTAAAGGCAACACTGACTTTCCCATCGACGATGCTTGCGTCAGTAAAAGTTGCTTTTAAGGTCGATGTTGCATCAATATTGACACCAATAATGCCGTCAGGTCCGTCCTCGCCATTAGTTCCATCGCTGCCTCCACACCCTGTAAGCGCAAAAGCAATAAGCCCTGCACTCAATACCGCCTTTGTAGCGGGACTAACTGTTATTGTCTTCATCATGTATTCCCTGCATTTTTTGTTATCTCGCATTCACTGTTGGTTAAACGTATGCGGATTTTATTCAATTCTTATGTTAGCTAACCTTGGCGACTTACTCATTGAATTAAGTCTAGAGTTGTGACTAAGATCTGACTATTCCTTTGTGGGTAACAATACTTGATGAAGATTGGCCTATGTTGATAGGAGATATCGCATTAGCTTAAGACGTGAGTACAGGTATTAATGGATCCATTAAGCAGTCATATGGTTCTTGTTTTATCTCGTCAATGAAGTTAAGGCCTATGCAATTACTCTTTGTCGATATCTTCTGCTTAAATGGACTGCCAGCTGCTGAAATATGCTGCGTAAATGAGTCTTGTTAGCTAATGAATGGGGGAGTTTGATATAGATGATCTAAAAATGGATAAATTTTTGTCGGTTAACCCTGCAGTTATTACATGTTGAATTTCGCGTTAAGGTTAAGTATTGCGCAGTTAGGTAAGTGATTGAGAACTTATTAAGATAAAGGCTTGATCAAGGCAATAGGTTAGGGGATAATCGCCCCGTTCTGACACATAAACGTTATATTTCATGTTTCAGAAGTCAATGGTGACCCTAGGGTCCCCCCGCAATGATAACTTGTGAACTCGGCCAGGCCTGGAAGGGAGCAACCGCAGCAAGTGACTCGTGTGCCGGGGTGTGGCTCTAGGGGAACCTCCAATATTCCCCCCAATGACTTACTCAACAGCATCAATCAATGCGCTTAATAAATACCTTAATCTAGCGACTATTGAATAATAAATCCCTATTAGTCTATTTCAACTCATACCTAAAGCACCGACTTAACTTATTAGTTGCCAGTTAAACATAGTTTCGCCATACCTTACTGTTCGCCAGCAAGTTCAGCTTCTTCTAGTAAGCGTTTTTGCAAATTCATTTTTAGAAATTTTCTTGAACGTTCCAGTGCTTCACTTATCTCAGTTTTCATCTGTTTGAGTTCTTGATAATTTTCAAAAAAATAGGTGTCGACTAAATGACGAATGTACCTAACCGGTAACTGATTCAATGTGACGCAACATAAATCGGCTAAGTATTCTTCTGGCAACTCGTCCATTAAGCCTTCATCTCTCAGCATTTCCATTAATAGAACTTCATAATAGTTTCGGATCTCTAATTGCATTATTACGCTCCATTGAGACGGTTCGATTTATCGACATTCACTTCGATGTCGAGAGTGTTTTTTACTCTGCTACAACCATAATTGATTTGCTGCAATTAACAATTGGCTATGTCTGAGTGTTAATTCATCTTCATTACGACTATAGCCTCCACCTATAACCGCTGCAAGTGGGATGTTGTGCATTTTTGCGATCGATATGACTTGTTTATCTCTATCGAGAATACCTTGAGTCGAAATAGCAAAGTAGCCAAGGTCATCATGCTGATGAATATCGACTCCAGCATCATAAATGATCAGGTCAGGCTGATGCAGACGAATGAGGTAAGGCAATATTTGTCTGATGTGGTCAAGATAATCACTATCAGTACAGCCTTTATCGAGATCGATGTCGTGGTCAGATTGCTGTTTTCTAGATGGAAAATTTTGTGCGCAGTGTATTGAACAACTAATGATGTCCGAGTGACCTTGAGTCAATGTGGCGGTGCCATCACCTTGATGCACGTCGCAATCAAAAATAAGTACTTTATCTGCTTTTTTAGCATCAATGGCCGATCTGGCCGCGATGACTAAGTCATTAAAGATGCAAAAACCACTGCCAAAATCGTAATGTGCATGGTGATAGCCACCAGTTAAATGAACCGCTATACCATGCTCAAGCGCTAGCTCAGCACACAAACGAGTTCCATTTACGGCGTGTAAAGTTCGCCTGACTAACTCATTGCTCCACGGGAAGCCGATACGTCTCTGGGCTTTGTGATCTAAGGTGCCATTAATAAATTGTTCTACGTACAGAGGACAATGAATGCCATACAGTATTTCTTTATCAATTGGCGAAGGAGTTTGGCGATACTGCTCAAATAACAATTGATGCTTGAGTGCATGCTGGTACAAATTATGATATTTGCTGGTTGGAAAACGATGAGTGCTAGGCAACGCCAGCTGTGAATAGCTGGCGTGATATACAAAGGGAATATACTTCAAGACTAGAGTTGCTTGATGGCCCAGCCCATAAACTCTTTACGGGTTTTATCGTCTGCCTGTAACCACCAATACTGGAGCATTTGTTCTGCTTGGGCTGGGGTGGTTTTTTGAGCCGCTGCTGCAGGCACTGTTGCACTGATTGTTGTAGCCGATGCAACATCTGATTGTACTGCTACTGTTTGTGTTGGTTGAATACCGCTACCCGTTGCCGAAGCCGATAGGGTTTCAATATCATTTTGGTTTTTTTTGTTAAATAGGCTGGTAATAAATGAGTCTTCAGTAAAATTAGTTTGTTCAACGCTGTAAGTTACAGCCATATTATCTTGACGCTTAATGTTGATTTGTGGTTTTTTTGCAAATGCTTTTGGATTCTTAATCACGTCACCTTGAGCGGGTTGCAATAAGTACTGATGATCGCCATCCACCGTTAAGGTAACAATTAACGGGGTCGATTTTATAAACGTTTGACTATCGCTAAAGGAATCATCGACCACATCATGATAACGAATCGCAATCTTATGGGTGCCATTGGTTAAGGCTAAATCCGATTGGTGATTGAACATGCTCGTTTCAACTTCTGTACCATCAAGTGCAAGGTACTCAAAAGACATTGGAATGGTTAGATTAGCAGCTAATACCGATGATGATGTTAAACATGCCAAAAGCGCACTTGTTGTAAATAAAGATTTCATTGTTTCTCCTTAACGTGGGTAACTTTGGCGAGGTCTTTCAAAAAGTTGAATACGCTCTTCAATATAACTGGTTGCTTGTTTGCATTTCCCTAAGCGACGATGCATTGAAAGGATATCATTTTGCAATTTTATTTTGTCATTACTATGACAGAATTCAAGCGTTGCTTCCATTTGTTGTATTTTTTGCTCTATTTTTTTCGCCCAATTTAAATGTTTATTGAGTTCGGCATAGAGTTGATGGCTGTTTTGCATCACATTACTGGCTATCCAGCCAAAACCACTGTCTTGAATAGCTTGTTGTTGTTTTTTTGCGTATCGAGCCCGATTACTGGCTTTGCGCTGTTGTTCGGATTTAAGATTGATATCTGTGGTGAGCAATGCTCTGCGCAAGGCACTAAATCTGTCTTGAATACGATTACAACTGAGTTGAATAACATTACCACCCAACTTAAGAAATAGTTGTTTCTCAAGTTGTTTAATGTCTTGGCGCAACTGGATGATACAAGGGCTTAATTGAGCGCCTTGTTGAGCAAACAGTTGACTGTTAAAACGTTCAATGTCGATTAATGATTGCCGTTGTGACGGTGCTAAATTTTGGTCGTGGATCAACGCATCTTGCTCAAGTTGTGCAAGCTGCTGTTTTAACATTGAGACCAATTGTTGGGTGTTCATGCCCAGGCACTCCACGTAAGATGGACCGCTATCGACAATACCATAATAATAAATATTGGTTTAATAAAAGGTATTCCAAATCGAATCGCACTTCTTGCGCCGATAAATGAACCTGCCATCATGCATATCCCCATCCATAAGCCCAGCATCCATTGCACTTGACCCATCGATGCAAAAATAATTAATGCCGTGATGTTACTCACGGCTGTCATGACTCGTGCTAATCCACAACTCTGTAGAAGAGGCAGCTTATACAGCGAAATAGACGATACCGTCCAAAAAGCACCAATACCTGGGCCGGCAAAACCATCATAGCCACCTAAAATAAATCCTTGGCTAATTTGTTTGTACTTAGATGAGCTAAATTTTGGCGCGGGTATATTTTCTTGGCCCATCGCTTTGGGGCTAAATAAAGTATATATCGCGATACTAATAATGAGCAGTGGCAATATTTTATCTAACCATTGTGGGTCAATCAAAAACACTAAGCCACAACCCGCTATTGATCCAATAAGGGTAGCAAAAAAGCACGTTTTCCATAATGCGGGGGTAAACAATTGTTTTTTGTAGAAGGTGTAACTTGAGGTAAAGGAGCCAAAACAAGCTGCAAGCTTATTAGTTCCTAATGCTAGATGAGGCGGAATACCTACAGTCAGTAATGCAGGAATAGAAAGCAGCCCACCACCACCAACAATAGCATCAATAAAACCAGCAATAATACCGATGACCGCTAATACAGCCCAGTGGCTAGGGTCTAATAATAAATCCAACTCAATACCTATTCAATGACACGTCTAAAAGGAGGAAGGGCATCAATTAATGATTTGCCATAACGTTTAGTGACTAAACGACGATCTAAAATGGTCACACGACCATAATCTTGTTCTTTGCGTAGCAGTCGGCCACAACTTTGGACTAATTTACGTGAAGCATCAGGAATTGTCAGCTGTAAAAATGGATTACCGCCTTTTACTTTTAAGTATTCCGCGTGAGCTTGTTCAACCGGTGATGTCGGCACTGCAAATGGCAACTTTGTAATGATGAGATTTGTTAAATAATCACCGGGTAAATCAAGACCTTCAGAAAAACTGCCAGTGCCGAAAATAATACTCGGTAAGCCGTCATCACAGCGCTTTTTATGTTGTTCTAATATTTGTTGACGTGGAATAGCGCCTTGCACAAAAAGTTGCTCTTTAGAAATTTTCCCTTCAACTAATTCAACCACTTTGTCCATTTGCCAGTAGGAAGCAAACAGCACTAGGGTGGCCATTTCACCATCAATTAATGTCACAATATGTTGTGCCAGTTCTGCAGTGTAATTATCGTCGGTAGGTTCATTAACCATTTGAGGAATGAATAAGGTGGCATTATTTTCATAATCAAAAGGAGACAGTAAAGCTAAAAAACGACTGCCATCGTTGATTGATAATCCAATTTGGTGAGCAAAATGGTTAAAGCTATTTAATGCCCGCAGGGTGGCACTGCACAATACGACTCCAGCGGCTTTTTGCCACAGCATGGACTCAAGCATAAAGCCGACTTCTATAGGCGATGAACAAAATAGATAATCTTGCTGTTTGCCTGTTATTAGTTCAGCCCAACGTGCCATTGGTGCGCCTTTTTTGCTATCCTCTTTAGCCATCATTTTCCATAACTTATGTAAGTTATCTAGTCTTTGTAAGATGAAGCCTGTTTCAGACAGCAAACCTTCAGATTGATGCTTAGGGACTTCTCCATCCTTGATGGCTTCATTTAACACAGAAACGACTTTATTAAACTGCTTTACAGCAGAACCCGATGCCGTGGCCAGGTTTTCTGCCTGTATTAATAATGATGGCGGTAATTTGCCATGTTCAAACCGAAGCCGAGATTCAGGATTGGCAAATAGCTGCGGCTGAATATCACAATAATGAGCCACTTGGGTGAGTAAATTAGTTAAATCTGTGGTGTGATCAAGCATCGCTTGCACTGGGGCAATAATATGGGTGGTTTTGAGCTGATTCTGCAGCTTAGAACAGGTCTTTGAGGCCTTTTCTAACCAATCACATGCTCCTCGCAATGTTGCTTGAGCACTGGAAAAGTCTCTTGCTACAATGGGGAGATGGTGAGCTTCGTCGATGACATAAAACATGTCTTCCGGTTCAGGTAAAATGACGCCACCACCAAGCTCTAAATCGGCAAATAATAGACTGTGGTTTACAATTAACACATCCCATGTGTCGACGTCTTCACGGGCTTTATGAAATGGACAATTATGGTGCGCCGATACTTGACGGTGGCAACTGTGTTTGTCACAACAAATTTGTTGCCATAAAAAATCAGGGATAGGGTGCTTTAAAGTATCGATTTCACCATTCCAACGTTTTTGGTGGAAATCTTGATGTAGCTTTTGTAATTCATTAATTTGACTTTGATCGGGCTTAGTTTGCCACATAGCAATTTGCGAGCTGTCTTGTGCGCCGATCATAGCTTCAAGCTTGGCTAAACAGACATAGCGTTGACGGCCTTTTACCAGACCAAATTTAAAATCAATACCGGATTGCTGTAAAAAATATGGCAAGTCTTTATGCAGTAATTGTTCTTGAAGTGCTACGGTTGCAGTGGCAATGCAGACTTTCTTTTTCGTGGCAACGGCTAAAGGAATAGCGCCTAAAATGTAGGACAAGGATTTACCAATACCAGTACCCGCTTCAACCACAATAATCCGACGGTCTTTGTCATATTCACCTGCTAACGTTTTAGATATTTCCGCTACCATATAGTTTTGCTCGCGACGCGAGCGAAATTGCGGCATTGATGTGGCAATTTCTTTATAAATGGTACGAATTTGACTTTTTATCTTATCCGGTAGCATAGGAAGTATGATTTCTACATAGACTGAATTATGCTGTACATAATAACAGTGAATTAGCATGCCACGAAGTAATAAATCAAATTGAGTAAACTGGTGCAGGAATTCAAACCCGAAGTAAAGCCAACAGATAACCCGGCTACTGATCATAATGTTCAGGGACAAGTATTAACGCGCCATGCGATTTATCGACATGGGCAATTAGTCTTGCAATATTATATTAAAACCGCTCAGGGGCCTGTGCTAGCAGAGCTTTATCACAGTGAGGTGATATGTTTCTGTCGTCAGCAAGATGTTGATCTATTGAGCCAAAAAGTCGGTTTCGTCCTTAAAGCGGAATCAATATCACTGATGAGTTTTGCCCATGAACCGATTAGTGCATTGTATCTAAAGTCTAATACCCAGCTAAAATTAGTCAGTCGCATTGCTCAAGATATCGGTATTACCTTATTTGAAACCGATATCAGGCCAGAACAACGCTTTCTTATTGAGCGCTTTATCGCTTTAGACATTGAGTGTGTTGGTCGTTATCAAGATATGTATTCCGCTTCATCAATGCCAGTGTTATCGATTAATCGTGCCAGAAAAATACCTGCAGACCAAGTGGTTAGCATACCGCTTAAGATGATTTCGTTAGATTTTGAATGCAGCTTTGCAGGAGAGTTATATTCTGTTGGTTTGTATGGCCGCGAATATCAATGTGTGTTTATGGTTGGCGAGCCGCAAGCGGATTGTCATCAATTTATTACTTGGGTTAAAGATGAAGTTGAGCTGATACAGCGATTAATTGCGTGGTTTAGTGAATATGACCCCGATATTATTATCGGTTGGGCAGTGGTCACCTTCGATTTAGCCTTACTGTATAAACGTTGCGTATTACATAACATCCCTTTAATCATTGGCCGTGGAAATACCGAGTTAAGCTGGAAAGTAGCCGAAAAATATCGACCAGAAACCTTATCGCTCCCAGGACGAGTGGTGTTGGATGGCATTGATTGGCTTAAAGCGGCTTTTTATCAATTTGATAGCTTTTCGTTAGAGTCTGTATCGCGACAATTATTGGCAGAAGGAAAAGCCATTGACCATGTTGAAAATCGTGGTCAGGAAATTACCCATTTATTTGAACAAGATAAAAATGCGCTGGCTTTTTATAATATTACCGATTGTCGCTTAGTCTGGGATATTTTTGAAAAAACCCAGTTATTAGACTTCGCACTTGAACGTGCCAAGTTAACTGGTTTGGAATTTGGCCGCGTTGGCGCATCAATTGCGGCATTTTATCACTTGTATCTTCCTCACTTACATCGAAGTGGGTTTGTGGCACCAGCACATCCTGCCAGTAATGGTTTAGAGAGTCCTGGTGGCTATGTTATGTCCTCTATCCCTGGTTATTATAAAGATGTTTTAGTATTAGATTTTAAAAGTCTATACCCATCGATAATCAGAACATTTCTGATTGATCCTAAAGGATTAGTCGAAGGCATGCATATAAATGATGTCACAGGTGACACAAACACAGTAGCAGGGTATTTAGGGGCTCATTTTAGTCGTAACTCGCCTATTTTACCGGCACTGGTTGCTAGTCTTGCAGAACAAAGAGAGTTAGCCAAAAGTGATAAAAATGCGCCTTTATCGCAAGCAATAAAAATTATTATGAACTCCTTATATGGAGTGCTCGGCTCTCGAGGTTGTGTTTTTCATGATGCAAAATTAGCCAGTTCAATTACCATGCGCGGTCACCAAATTATGAAACTGACTAAACAGTGGATAGAAGAGTGCGGTTATCAGGTGATTTATGGTGACACCGATTCCACTTTTGTGTGGTTAGGCGATAATCATGGCATTACCGATATTCAAGCTGTGGGTAAGCACCTGTCGGTATCGATTACTCAGCGTTGGCTTCAATGGTGCACGCAAGAATATCAATTAGACAGTTATCTCGAACTCGAATTTGAAACACATTTCGAACAATTTATTATGCCCACACTAAGAGGCTCAGATGAAGGCAGTAAAAAACGCTATGTTGGTGCTGTATTAAATGAGGCTCAACAATTGCTATTAACCTTTAAAGGTATGGAGCAGGTAAGAAGCGATTGGAGTCCCATTGCCCGTAGGATGCAATACCATTTGTACGAACTGTTTTTTAAAGGCGAAGATGTGATTGATTACTTAACCAATGAGCTGGCAGCAATTAATCATGGAGCCAGGGACAATGAACTGATATTTACAAAGCGCTTAAGACGTAATGTCGAAGACTATACCGCAAAATCATCACCTCATGTGAAAGCGGCTAAACAGCTTGCCGATATTCTAGGAGACAAAAACGTTACCCGAAAAGGCCAAAAAATCCGCTATGTCATGACCCTAACGGGAGCACAGGCCATTGAAGCCAAACCGACTAATATTGATTATGAATATTACATCAGTAAACAAATTCAACCCATCGCAGAACCCATCTTACAACTTTGTGGGCATTCTTTTGACTCACTGGTAAATAATCAACTGCTATTACTTTAATCTATTCATCTCAAATATTAGCTTGTCGCCACAAGATAACAGCATGCATTTAGCTGGAATGGTTAAGTACTCTTCCATAAGAGAGGTTAGGATTGTTTACATTTATCAAAAGTAATCCAGTTGATGAAATGTTAAATTATTATCAACATATCTCTTTTTATTAGTCGATAAGATTTTTATATTTGCTCCAAGTGATGAAAAAAGCTTACTTCGAACAAATGGTAAATTAAAACATAATGTTAACTTTCTCTATTTAGATTTAGCAAAGCCTTACTTAAAAAGCCGTCAAACCTAGTCTGTTGTTTTTTATAGTAAAAAAAACACCCTGTTCATAATTGTTAACAGTTGCTTTTGTTACATTTGATTAACTTTTGTGCTTACGGTTCATCAGTTGTTGATTAGTTGTTTCAAATGTGATTTTATTGCATCTGTAATTGGGTGGTTGTGATTGTTTTCTGTTGCATCCTCTCATTGAACTGACAACTAAAAAGTTGTTAGCATTATAAGAAAGACATAAAAAAGTCCAGGGAGATAGACAATGCATAAGAACGTATTAGCTAAATCAGTGCGCTTAGCACTGATCAGTGGTGCAGCAGCAGCTGCATTCGCTTCACCAGCAGTTTTTGCTGCTGATGAAGATGGCGCAAAAGTAGAACGTATTGAGGTTACTGGATCGCGCATTAAGCGTTCTGACCTTGAAGGCGCTTCACCAATTACGACTATTACAACTGAAGATATGAAGATGGAAGGTAACTTTACAGTTGCTGACGCACTTCGTAACAGTAACTTGAACTCTTTCGGTTCATTCTCTGAGCGTTCAGGTAGTTCTGCACAATCTCAAGCAACGATCGATTTACGTGGTGCAGGCTCAAGCCGTACTCTAGTACTTATCGATGGTAAGCGTTTCCCAGGTTCACCTACTCTAGGTGGTGCATCTGCTAACTTGAACGCTATTCCAATGGCCGCAGTAGAACGTATTGACATTCTGACTGACGGTGCATCTTCTACTTATGGTTCTGACGCGATTGCTGGTGTTGTTAACATCATCATGAAGAAGAATTATCAAGGTATCGAATTCAACGTTGGCGGTGGTTCTCGTGACCAAGACGGCGGATTAACAAGTAAAGAATTCTCTGTTGTTGCTGGTTATCAAATGGACAAAGGTAACATTACTTTCTCGTTTGACCACCAGGATCGTAAAGGTATTTCTGACGCTGACCGTCCATACACTGCAGCGAGCATGACAGATTTCAACGGCGACGGTGAAATCCAAGCTTATGAAGAAACTTCAGGTTGGAGTATTTATGGTGCAACTGTAGCTGCTCCAGATTTCTCTACTGCACAAGCATCATTATTATGTAATGACTTAGAAGCACAGTATGGTTCAGATGTATTCCAAACTGTTAAAGCTGACAATGATTGGGGTGGAGCTGGCTCTACTTATTGTATGTATGCTTTTGCTAACGTTTCTTATAACAAAGCATCTACAGAGCGTAATACTGTTTATGTTGATGCTAACTATGAAATTGCAGAAGACATTGAATGGTTTGGCCGTGTGATGGTTACTGCTGGTAACTCATTTGGTCGTTATGCGCCTCCAGCAGCAGCTTGGAATAGCATGGCAGCAGACAACCCACATAATCCATATGGTGAAGAAACCACTGGCTATTTCCGTTGGGTTGGTATCGGTACTCGTGACGGTAACGTTGACGATTACAACCAAGATTATTTAACTGGTTTGCGTGGTACGATTAGTGCACTAAACGATGCTGAGTGGGAATTTTACTACCACCACAACATCGCCGATAACAAGTCTATCGGTGAGTACTACTTAAGCTATGCTGGTCTAGCTTATAACCAAGCAAATGATATTGATTTAGGCTCTGAAGCTGGTATCAATAACATGAAAACCACAACCTTAACACAAGGTCGTGCTACATTTGATCAATACAGTGCTGGTATTGGTTTTGACGCGTTCGAATTACCAGGTGGTGCTGTTGCACATTACGTTGGTATGGAATATTTCGACCAACTAAGCCAGCTTCTGACTGAGCGTCATACACTTCGCTATATTGTTGGTCGAAATATTCCAT
>NZ_JACJER010000088.1:0-19620 GCF_014164185.1 Shewanella sp. SG44-6
TTCTAAAATTGAGAAAAAAACATTTAGATTCAACATCTATATATTTCCCTTATCTATCCTTAATAAGCACATTAGCATCCAAGCTATCTCGATCTAGTCATGTAAAAACAATCTAAAACCATGGTCCCTTCATGTTTTACCGTGAAACATTCTATATATAAACAAGATAATAATCATCTAAAATTTTCTGCGACTCTTGATATAAACAGTAAGAAAAATCAGATCAATAATTGTTTTTAATCGCCGTTAATCAGATTCAGATCACATAATATTGTTGGTGTTATTGCTACGTTTACCACAGAGAATATTCAATCTTATATAAAGGATAATCAATATGGCGACTAAATTTTTTATTCCAAGCGTCAACATTCTGGGTCAAGGTAGCGTAGATGAAGCCATTAAAGACATCAACGCATTTGGATTTACCAAAGCACTAATTGTTACCGACAAACCACTAGTGAGTATTGGTTTAGTGGCTAAGGTGACTAAAAAGCTCAATGCTAATGGGATTGAAGTGGTTATTTTTGATGGTGTTCAACCCAACCCTACTACAGGTAATGTTGCCGCTGGCCTTGAGCTATTAACGAGTCATAAGTGTGATTTTATTATTTCATTAGGCGGTGGTTCGCCTCATGATTGCGCTAAAGGCATAGCGCTTGTTGCCACTAATGGCGGCAACATTAAAGATTATGAAGGTGTAGATGTCTCAATTAAGGCACAAATGCCATTAGTGGCCATTAATACCACTGCCGGCACGGCAAGCGAAATGACCCGTTTTTGTATTATTACCGATGAAGCAAGGCACATTAAAATGGCCATTGTCGATAAAAATACCACCCCAATACTTTCTGTAAATGATCCAGAACTGATGCTTGAAAAGCCTGCATCACTGACAGCAGCCACAGGTATGGATGCATTAACGCATGCCATTGAAGCCTATGTTTCTATTGCTGCCAATCCGATCACCGATGCATGTGCAATAAAAGCCATTGAGCTTATTCAAGCTAACTTAATCAATGCTGTAAAACACGGCGATGACATCCAAGCTCGTGAAAATATGGCTTATGCCCAATTTCTCGCGGGTATGGCATTTAATAATGCCAGCCTAGGTTATGTGCATGCGATGGCACATCAACTGGGTGGTTTTTATGATTTACCACACGGCGTATGTAACGCATTGCTTCTGCCGCATGTTCAAACATATAACGCTCAAGTCGTACCTGCACGCTTAGCTGACGTAGCCAAAGCAATGGGCATCGACATCACAGCAATGTCAGACGATCAAGGCGCTAAAGCAGCAATCGATGCCATTAAGCAACTGTCTACAGCAGTAAACATCCCTGCAAATTTAACTGAATTAGGTGTTAAAGCTAAAGACATTCCTACCCTAGCAGATAATGCCCTTAAGGATGCTTGTGGTTTTACAAATCCAAAACAGGCTACACACGCAGAAATTTGCCAAATTTTCACTAACGCGCTATAAAACTCAATAACAGAACATAAACCAATATAAAGGGATGAGTTTGTCAACTTTAGCTAACTTATCTCTGAGGTCGAATTAAGGTTAATTCGTTTAGTTAAGCAGCCCCAAGCCCGTATTTATTTACGGGCTTTTTTAGCTGGTGTTTAATGTAAAAAACCAACAATGACAACAGCTTATTTTTAATTTAGTAAAAAGTGATGCTTAGATCTAAGTTCTTGAAATAAGGATTGACCAATACAAAAAATAAGGTCTATGATGAAAACACTTAGATAGCGAATAGGTAGGTAAACAATGACAGCGATTACTCATATATATAATTACACCGTTCGATGCCCGCACTATAAAGAAAACGAACAAACGGCAACATGGCTCAACCATATCGAAGTAAACCAATCTTGTGAAATTGCTCTAGACCGTATCACTAAATGGCACAACCTCTCAGGCACCAAATCATTTGAACTAGACGATTTTGTGGTTCGAAAAGCCGATAATGAAGAAGCCTATTTTGCCATGCAAAGTAGCCGCCTTAAGCATGATGGCCATGCCCTTGTCACATTTAAAATCTATTTAGACAACTGCTGCCAAGATGCTTCTCCAAATCAAATAATGGAGCATTTAATCAATGATTATCAACAGCGTATCGCTAAAGTCGAGTAATACACTAAGTCTATTTACCATCAATATTAAGGAGCTATCATAGCTCCTTATTTTTTGCTGTTTATCTTCAGCTCAGACAACATAAACACAACCCTACTGTGAGTAATAGAACAACTAAGCCGCATTGGCTCGCATACCGTGTGGAATAGGCAAACCATTTTCATTTACGTTAACAAATACCATTTTATCAATAAAGGCAATCGGTGCATGATTCACTTTATTGCGTATTTTACAACGCACAGTTACTGAACTTTGACCTAAACTCACTAACTCAAAACCAAACTCAATGATGTCACCAGTTTGTGCTGGCGCCATAAAACTAATTTCCGAGATAACTTTAGCGATGTGGAATTGACTGCGCATCTGGCAACTGGCAAAAATAGTCGCTTCCTCGTTGACCCAACTTAACAATTGACCACAGCATAAGCTTTTAGTGCTATTGAGATGGACAGGCATGATGATATGACGTGAGAAATATTTCATAGTGACCTCATTATCTAACTGATTAATTTTGCGTCGTTAGGCGCATACCCTTAAACAATTAGCAATGATTAAGCCAAGTATATTATTATATAAAAATCATATAGATAAAATATAACCTTAATAAATATATGATTAAAATGCCCAAAATAAATGCAACCACGCACCAAAAAAGGTAAAGGCCACGCTGAGTGTGGCCTTTACTTGATAATGAACCGCAGATGATTAACGAATAATTTGCTTTACCGTGTTCACAAAAACACTAATGTCATTCGCGCTGATGTCTTTATGAGTCACTAGGCGTAACTGCCTGTTCGGGCTAATGATAATACCTTTGTTAGCCAGTTTTAGCGCAAGCGCTTTAGGATCGATATGTTCAGCCAATGTAGCAAAGACAATATTAGTCTGCACTGCGCTCACATCAACAGTAAATTCATCCATGTCTGCCAACAATAAAGCTAAAGTACTCGCGTTGTGATGATCATCCGCTAAACGGTCAACCTGCTCAGTTAACGCTAGCTTAGCAGCTGCCGCAATAATACCTGCTTGGCGCATTCCGCCACCGAGCATTTTACGCCAGCGTGTCGCTTTACTGATTAAGCGCTCATCACCCAACAGAATCGAGCCTATCGGTGCACACAAGCCTTTTGATAAACAAATCGATACAGAGTCAAAGTATTGAGTAATATCGGCAATACCAATGCCTTGTGCAACCGCAGCATTGGCCACACGAGCACCATCTAAATGAATTTTCAGACCGCGATTAAACGCCAAGCTTTGCGCTTGGGCTAAATAGTCTTGGCTTAATATCTTACCGCCAATAGTGTTTTCTAAACTCAATAATCGAGTTTGAGCAAAATGAACATCATCAGGCTTAATTGCGGCTTCAATATCTTGCAATAAAATGCTGCCATCGGCTTGATTATTCAACGGCTGAGGTTGAATACTGCCTAATACTGCCGCTCCTCCACCTTCAAACTTATAGTTATGAGCTTGTTGACCGCAAAGATACTCATCGCCACGTTCACAATGGGACATTAAAGCTAATAAATTAGCTTGGGTACCAGAGCTCACAAACAAGGCACCATCAAAACCAAACATCTCGGCTGCCATGTCTTGTAAACTATTCACGGTCGGATCATCACCATAAACATCGTCACCAACTTCAGCATTCGACATAGCTAAGCGCATTGCTTGTGTCGGTTTAGTCACTGTATCACTT
Source organism: Shewanella sp. SG44-6 (assembly GCF_014164185.1). Lineage (NCBI taxonomy): Bacteria > Pseudomonadati > Pseudomonadota > Gammaproteobacteria > Alteromonadales > Shewanellaceae > Shewanella > Shewanella sp. SG44-6. The sequence goes on from NZ_JACJER010000088.1 coordinate 3,843, forward strand.
CGAAAATCAATCATACTGCGTCTCTATCCTCATTCACTCAGCCATTACTTAGCGAGTGACGATATTTCTGTTAATGCCGCTAAAGCTGCATCATAGTTTGGGTGCTCGCTGACTTCTGTTACTAGCTCTTGGTACTTTAAAATACCCTGAGGATCAATAATAAAAATAGAACGAGCCAATAAACCATGGTCTTTAATTAACAAACCATATTTATCACCAAAGTCACGCCATACTGAATCTGATAACACTTTAATTTTATCTACATTTTCAGTTTGGCAAAAACGCTTTTGGGCAAATGGTAAGTCTTCACTAATGGTTAGCATGACAACATCAGCATCATATTGAGAAAACTCTTTGTTAAACCGCTTGGTCTGCAACGCACATACGCCAGTGTCTAAGCTTGGTACAGCACTAATCAGTACTGTTTTGCCTTTAAAATCACTTAAGCTTACTGGGTTAAACTTATCATCAACCACTGTAAATGATGGTGCAGTCTTATTTAAGCTCGGCATCTTACCCTCTAAAGCAACCGGGTTACCGCCCATGGTAATCATGGTTTTTTCGCCAGCAAAACTGTGAGCGCTTATAACAGATGAGGATAATAGTGTGATCGCTGCAAAGGTTGAAAATAGCTTCATGGAAAAACTCCTTGTATAAAAAAACCAGCAAATGCTGGTTTTTAAAATATTAAATTGCCTGCAATATTATTTTGCTGGAACTTCTTTGACATGTAAATCCATTTGTGGAAATGGAATTTCAATTTCAGCTGCATCTAGTGCATTCTTGATTTGCTCAAGCAATTCAAAACGTACAGGCCAATAGTCTGATGTTTTAACCCATGGACGAACCACAAAGTTAATTGAACTGTCAGCGAGTTCTGCTAGGCCGATGGTATAAGCTGGATCTTTTAATACCAGTGGATTGTTATCAAGAATATCTGCTAATACTTTCTTGGTTTTAGCGATATCAGCAGTATACGAAACACCGATAATTAAATCGATACGACGCTTTTCTAATGCCGAGTAATTGGTAATCGTGCCGTTCATAATCGAAGAGTTAGGCGCGATGATAACTTTGTTATCACCAGTACGTAAACGGGTAGAGAAAATCGTTATCTCATCAACTACGCCAGCAACACCAGCCGCTTCAATAAAGTCACCAACACGACATGGGCGGAAAAGCACCATTAATACGCCTGATGCAAAGTTTGAAAGAGAACCTTGTAATGCTAAACCAACCGCTAAACCCGCAGCACCGATAACCGCAACGAGTGAAGCTGTTTGCACGCCAACCTGACCAAGTGTAGCGACAATTGTAAATACAAAGACTAACATCCACGCTAAGTTTGCCACAAACGAAACAACTGTTGCATCCACTTTGCGGCTTGTCAGTAATTTGGTTGTTATGCGTTTTGCTACACCGGAAAAATACTTACCGATGACAAAAATAACAATAGCAGCTAGCGCTTTAAGACCATAAGTCATCAAAAACTCAGGTGCCTGCTCCACTAAAGCATCTAAACCTTCTATGTTTTCCATTCCCTTCTCCCTTTAAATAGCAGTATTATTCTGCCGATATAATAAACTCTACACGTCGATTACGCTGCCGCCCTTCTACAGTGGCGTTATCAGCGACCGGATTTTTGTTACTCATTCCAACAATCCCAATCGACGTTGGCTGAAATTGGTATTCATTAACCAGCAAATTTTTAATCGTGGCAGCACGTTTAAGTGACAGCGCCTGGTTGACAGCATCACTACCAATACTATCGGTATGCCCTTCTAAACGGATGACAACCTCAGGGTGTTGCTCAATATATTGTTGCACTCTCACTAAGGTTGGTCGTTGAGTTAACAATACCTTTGATTTATCGAAATCAAAGTATACTGGTTGAAGAATAGACCCAAAACAATCAACAGCCACAGAGAGATCTCGCTGTTGACGACATTGTTCAGCGATAAGAGCAGCATTATTAGTAACTGTTGCCCCTAGCTCCGCATCAAAAGCGCTATCATCTTCGGCATCTTCATCGACAATCAACAACTCAGTATCAATACAGCCATTTGCCATAACAACACTATTAGCAGGAGTGTCATTACATGCATCTTTTTTATCTGGTACCCCGTCAAAATCAGTATCAACCCAAGCATGGGCTGTGAAGATAAAACACCCCATTAAGATCAATGTCAACGTACGAATGATAGCCATAAATACCCCTTCGACATGACATCGAAATATGTTAATGAGACGTATTTTACCTGTTTATAAGTTAAATTAAAAGACAACACTTTATAATCAATACCTTGCTAGACAGGCTTCACGCTAATGTCACTTAAGCATGATAAGGATATCGGCGCCAGCTTAGAAAACCTTATCAGCCTAGGTGCTATTATCGCGCAAGCTTAAAAAACAATCCCTTAACATTCAAGCACGTTAACAGTCTACTTGGACACAATTGATAACAAGCTTAACCTCTCTGTTCCCCGCATTAACATTGACTTTGTCGCCTCTTAAAGGGTATATAAGGTTAGCTTTTTGATGTTTGGTCAGCTTTTAGCATCAAAATGACATTATTTATTATAAAAAATAGACAATAAAGTTGCTCAGTATTGCTTTATCACATTCAAATACCCGCTATTTCAGGTATTCGTGGAAAAGTCAGTCATAGACAACTCTTGCAAACAATTATTTCTGTGACGATATTTTTCTCACAGGCAATCACAAGCTTAAGGTGGAAGACTTAATGAGTGACGCAAAACCTCAAGGTACATTGTTTGGGCACCCTAAGGGGTTGTTCTTACTTTTTACAACAGAACTATGGGAACGTTTTAGTTATTACGCCATGCGTGCAATTTTAGTACTTTATCTCGTCGATAAAGTGCAAAGCGATCAAGCAGGTGGCGGTTTAGGCTGGACCCAAGCAGACGCACTATCACTATATGGTACTTTTACTGGTTTAGTTTACTTGACACCATTAATTGGTGGCTGGCTAGCTGATAACGTATTAGGTCAACGTAAAGCCATTTATATTGGTGGCTTCTTAATGGCAGCAGGTCAATTTACACTTGCAGCACCGCATAGCTGGATGCCAGGCTTAGAAACCACTGTGTTTTATATTGGTTTAGGAACGCTAATTTTAGGTAACGGTCTATTTAAACCCAATATATCTACCATGGTAGGTGATTTATATCCTGCTGGTGATCACCGTCGTGACGGTGCATTTACGATATTTTACATGGGGATCAACCTAGGTGCAGCCTTATCAGGCTTTATCGTTGCCTGGGCTTACACTTCGTTTGGTCATGACGTTGTTATCGATGGTAAAGACGTGTTCATCAACAACTGGCAAGCAGGTTTCTTCTGCGCTGGTGTTGGTATGATTTTATCCTTAATTATTCAATTTTTCTTTGCTCAAAAATTACTTGGCGATATCGGTACTGAACCGGCTGCAAGAGTAGAACAAAGAAAAAATGAAGCCAAAGGTGAGATCAGAAGTGAGCCACTCACCAAGATTGAACGTGACCGCATTAAAGTGATTATGGTAATGGGTTTATTTACCATTATCTTCTGGGCGGGATTCGAGCAAGCTGGCGGTTTAATGAACTTGTTCACCAACAATTTCACCGACCGTATGATTGGCTCATGGGAAGTGCCTACCACTTATTTCCAATCACTCAATGCTATTTTTATTGTTGTTTTTGCTCCCGTGATTGCCTCAATTTGGATTCGTCTTGGTAAAAGTGAACCCAACTCACCAATTAAGTTTGCTATAGGCTTATTCTTATTGGCGATTGGTTTCCTATTTATGATGGGCGCTGTATTCGAAATGGGTGGCGACGCTTCGGTTAAATCAAGCATGTGGTGGTTAGTTGGAGCTTACTTCTTCCACACCATGGGTGAATTATGTTTATCACCTATTGGTTTATCAATGGTAACCAAACTGGCTCCACTGCGCATCGCTTCGTTAATGATGGGTGCATGGTTCCTATTTATCGCTGCAGCCAATAAAATTGGTGGCCTAGTAGGTTCATTGATTGGTCATGGCGGTGAAGTAGAAGAGCAGCTAGCAAACGCGATGGCTATTTTTGCTGGTATCGGTATTACTGCGGTTATTTCAGGGATTATTTTGTACTTCATGTCAAACAAATTAGTTGACTGGATGCACGGTGCTGAAAGCAAAAATGACACTGAAGAAGAAGTGTTAGAAGAAGAGATTGCAGTCACAGCTGAACACGAAGGTATTCAACGTTAATTCGTGTTGACGTAATTGTTACTCTTAATATCATCCCCTCCAAGTTTTCTTGTGAGGGGATTTTTTATGCATCCACATCAAGGGCTGCTAGGATCTAGAAATAGAGCGCCTGCGGCTGCTAGAACGGACTCCGTCATGCTAGGATCACTTCGCTATGCTGTTTGCTTTTATAGCATCTAGCCGCGAAGCGTCCTAGGCTCTAGGTTTCTAGTGTCTAGATAGCCTCTAATAATGATCAGCGGCAGGCTAACTGCATAAAGCCACCCGCTTTAATATCTGACTGATACACTAAGCCTGTAAATCGATTATCAAGCAATTGTTGTTTATGCTCATAAAAATGTGTACCAATACAAATCTGTTCATCTCTTAGTAAAGTTCTAACTTGCATACTGGGCTTATCCCACATCGCGCTACCAAGCGGCGCTGATTCGGGCAAAGCTAAGGGTGTGAGTATATTGCCATTGCGTAAATAACACCGCAGGCCCTTACCTGATTGGCCTATTGATAACAAATACTGGCTCAAATCGATACACACATAAATAATATCGGTATGAATATGTAACCCTGACTTAACCATACGTTCATTAAGATACGTCAGCATATTCTTGGGTTCAATTAAGGTATTACTTAGGCCATTTCTAAACAGCTTAAGTTTTTGATTGATAAAACTGCGGAGTAATACACAGCCAAAAGCAGCACTATTATCCTCTGGCGAAAAGTGGGCCATATACATAACTAAATGATGATCGCCCACCATAGTAGAGTCAATAAAATAGGCACTTATATCATTATTTTTAAACAGACTATAATTGATATCCGCTTTAGGATAATAGATATGTGAAGCCGGAAATAATTGCTGCTGAACACTTTTGGCTGCTTGGGCATTTTGCTCAAGCAGCGATAAATTATCAGTGAGTTCTTGATATGAAAGCTCATTCATTTCTTGTAAATGAAATTGCCCAGACACATTCATAGGCGTCGCAGCTGACATCATAGCTTGAATGATAGCTTGTTCAATAATAAGTAAATCTGCAATCGGCTTAGTCAGATAATCACTGGCACCGATGCGCAATGCCTCTACAACATCAGACATCACATCGTTACCAGAAATAACAATAGCAGGTATAGCAGGATTAATATCTCGCATTTGCTTAAGCATAGATAAGCCATCAAGGCCTGGCATGCTTAAATCTGCAATAACAATATCAAAAATAGAATCAGAAAAAAGGGCTATACCTTCATAGCCATTACAAGCTTGAGTAACCCGAGCACCTTGTCCTTGCAAAAAACTAGCAACGACATGGCGAAATATCGGGTCATCTTCAACAAAGAGGATCTCGACATCAGTTAGCGCCATACAACAACCTCACAGACATTCACTGTCGAGGTGCCTGTATGCCTCGACTATTCTAGCTCATCTAAATACTCATCAAGTAACTCATCGTCTGCTTGACTTGATGGCACATCACCATCAAACACTTTGTAATCCATATGCTGTAAATAGGCATCTTTTACAAAAGCATAAGGATCGAGAGCATTGTCTAATAATCGTTCTTGATCAATGGCCTTAGAACGAGCATCTAAGCCTTTTAAGCCCCATTTTAATACTGATTGCCAAAAAGTTAACTCCGATAAGGGAAAGTATAGACCATCCACCCAATCAGAGGCTAATTCTCTTGTCACAATTGGACCATAAAATGGCGCCATAAAGTAAGGACCATTGGGCGTACCGTAATAACCTAAAACTTCGTTAAAGTCGTCCTGTTTACGGTGCATCCCCATCATGTCGGCTACATCTACCAAGCCCAATAAACCAATGGTGGTGTTAACGGTAAAACGCCCACCAGCATTAGCTGCCCATTTCCACTTTCCTTGCAGAGTATTATTGACTAGGGAGCTTGGCTCTTCTAAGTTATAAACAAAATTATTAACCCCCGTTCTTAGCGGATTAGGCACATAATCTTTATAGCCATGAGCGACTGGGCGAATAATATATCTGTCTAAAAACAGATAATTAAAATCCCACATAGTGCGGTTAATCTCCTCAAATGGATCAAGAGGATCATTATATTTAATTTCAACCGCAGGTACTGGCGCAGCGACAACTTGAGGTGCTTCGGCTTGGGCATACATAGGTATGCTAATCACAAGCACCTGAAGTAATATCCATTTATACTTCATATAATTCTCTTTAAAATGACAAAAGGTCCTGCTCAATAAACTGCTAACTCTGTCTTTTTATTAAAGCAATTTTTGTTCAAGTCGATATAATTTAGCAAGCTAGTATTAGGCTAATATTTTACAATATTCAATAACTAGGCCTTGCTTGTACGTGTTTGTTAGCCGCAATCGATCAGCAAATGGTCATAAAACCATAATGAGTTGCCCAATAAAGGTAACAGAGGGCTAAGGATACTGCGCCTTTTTACAATATCAATCAAAAAATTGTAAATGAAGCTGATATTGTTCACTAACAGATTGATTGATTTCGATAGATAAACATCATTGTTTGATAGGATTTCTATGGCTGTGCCAACAACGCTGACTCCAAAAGCGGTCAATAGCGTCACATTTAAACCTGCTGATGCAAGTCAGTCATCGTTGGCAGAACGCAAGCCAACTCAAAGTAATAGTGATGCTGTACCCACAAAAACATCAAATGATAAATCGGTTTCATCTTCGTCGACTTCAGCGCCTTCAAAATCAGATTTATCTTCGGTATTACTGCCTGTAAAAGTGTCGCAACCGCCAACAAGTGCACAACTCGATGTCACCATTGAAAATCAGCAGTATCAACTGAGTAAGACAGCTGAACTGCAAAAATTATTACAACAAACCGCACAAGTGGTCATCGCGAGCGACCAAGCCAAACTTGTAACTCGTGCCGTAGCCAGCGTTAATCAACCACAAGTGCAAGCTGAACTCATCAATAATTCCGTTGCACCAGTAACCCAGGTTCCTGAGTCTACAGTTTCAGCGCCCCCATTACCAACTCAAACAATCTCCACCCAGCTAATACTATTGGCGCAATCCATTCAGCTGGCATTACCGCAAGCCCTTGAAGCACTTGCAAAACAAAATGGCGTATCAACACAAGAGTTGGCAACATTGGCGACAAGGCCTCAAGGCTATCCTCTGCCTACGGCAGTAATAGACCAAGGACAACTGACGTTTGCCAGTGGCACAAGTATTACATTAGCGCCAAATACCGCGTTAAGTTCAGGACAATATTTAGCCAAAGTCGTGCTACAAAATCAGCAACTACAACTTGCACTAACGCCTGTAATAGCAGAACTGAGCGTTAATTTAACCAAACTGACCGCGCCTCAAATTACCGAGCCACTGCAAACGGCCAACATCATCATAACCAAAAATGAACCAGGGCAAATTCTTAGCCAGTTTCTAAAAAAACTCGAATCGACTCCGTTACCGACTAATATCACTGCGGCGAAAACAGATGCTAGTCAACCCAATGCCGCTCCTACAAAAACTGAAGGCAGTCAGCTCAATATCACTCCTGCAAAAACTGAAGCTAATCAACCCAATGTCGCTCCTGCAAAAACTGAAGCTAATCAACCCAATGTCGCTCCTGCAAAAACTGACGCTAATCAACTAAACATCAATGCCAGTTCTAGCAACCTTAGCCTAAAAACAGCTCAAGATAGCAATACAGTAAAAACGACGGCAGCGCTCACACAGCAACCCTTGTCGTCACAGACAAACCAACAAGCTCAGCTAAGCAACACAACGGAACAAAGTATACTTAAAGCAAACCCTACGACGGTTAGTGCCAATCACGAGGCCACCAATAAGTTAACCAGCGACCCAGCTCCAATAGAAGTGCTGAATAAAGCCTTATCAAAAGCAGGGGCAATGCCGATAAAGCAGCAGCTAACACAACAAGTGGCTCATAATCTCGCCAGTGAACTGTTTAAACATTTACCCCAAATCAGTCCACACCCATTAAGTGCATTAAGCGACCCAGCCTTACTGAGCAGCGAGCTATACAGTTTAGCAGCACTTAACCTAGCGAACCCTCAGATAAGTCACTCAGGCGCTTCACAGCCCTCGGCGCAGTTTTCAGGCAGTGCAATTACCACCCTATTCCAGCTATTACTCGGGGTCAAAACCAAATCCACCGGTGCTGCGATCAGCGACAAACTTCAAGCCCATCTTGCACAATTACAACAACGAACCTTAAGTAAACTCAGCGCCAATTCAGGTTTATTAGCAGCGCTGGATAAATTAGGCGGTGCAGACTCTTTAGCACAATTAGCCAGCAGTATTGCGCTGTACCAACACGCAAGTACTGATCCTAATCAAGCCATGACATGGTACTTTGCTTTGCCCTATTCTATTAATCAACGTGATGAGCAATTTGAGGGCAAATTCGAACAAGAAAATGATCAAGATAAAGACAAAAAAGCAGGCTGGAAGTTACAACTCAAATTTAACTTAGCACAAGGTTCATTATTAATTTGTGCTAATAAACAAGGCGATGTGCTGGATATTCAATTCAAAGGCAACAACCAAATGCTGCTCACAAAAGTAGAGCGCTTTAACCAAGCACTATCAGATAAAATCACTCAAATAGGCTTTACCCCAGGTAAGCTGACGACACAGCTAGCCCCAATTCCGGCGACCTTATTGCCAGGCGATCACTATTTAGTTAAAACAAGGGCATGACAGAGGGCACAATGACACAAGAACCGAAGAAAAAACAACAGGCCGTTGCGCTCAGTTTTGATGGTAAAAGCGCACCAAAAATTACCGCTACAGGTAAGGATTTAGTTGCCGAAGAGATAATTTTGATTGCTAAAGAAGCAGGGATCCATATCCATCAGGACCCACATTTGAGTGAATTTTTACAACTTCTGGAACTAGGCGACGAAGTGCCTAAAGAACTGTACCTATTAATTGCAGAGTTAATCGCATTTGTTTATATGCTAGATGGAAAATTTCCTGAGCAATGGAATAATCTGCATCAAAAAATTGTCGCTCAAGTGTAAAGTATTTTCTCGCTACTAAGCCACACGCGATCACCTTTAACAGCTTACATCTAACAGCTTATATCTAAAAGTCCTACTCATTCAGAGTGGCTTATATTTGGCTACCTAATACTCTGTTTCTGCCACGGTCCTTGGCTATATACAATTGTTTATCAGCCTCTTCAATCAGGGTTGTACTCGACATATCATACACAGGCACCACACTTGAAACGCCAGCGCTAATGGTCACGAAAGCAGATATGGGGGAATTTATATGCGGTATTTTCAAAGACACAATACTGTCGACAATTTGCTGAGCCACATAAGTACCGCCAATTAAATCAGTATTAGGTAAAATACAGATAAACTCTTCACCACCAAAACGTGCTACGAGATCATAAGGGCGATTTACTGTGTCGTGTATCTTCTGCGCCACTAAACGTAAACAAACATCTCCCTCGGTATGACCATAGGTATCATTAAAGTGCTTAAAGAAATCGATATCCAATAAAATAATGGTTAATGGCTGTTTTTCACGCGCACATTGCGACCAGCTTACCGGCAAAACTTGCTCAAACTGACGTCGATTGGCCACCCCAGTTAATCCATCGATTAACGCTATAGTGCGCAATAAATCGGTGTTTAATTTCAATCTAATCTGATTTTTAATTCGTGCTTTGGTAATAACGGGGTTAATGGGTTTATGAATAAAATCAACCGCCCCTAACTGAAAGCCCCTAACTTCTTTATCTTCATCAAAATGACCAGAGACAAAAATAATCGCAACCTCTTGGGTGTCGGGATCATTTTTTAAATGCGCACACACATCGAAACCATTTAACATCGGCATTTCAATGTCTAACAATACAAGATCAGGTTTAACTTTTTTACACATCTCAATAGCTTGATTACCATCGCGAGCCATATAAATGTCGTAATCATCTTGTAAGAGTTGATGCAATATCTTGATATTGACAACCTGATCATCAACTAACAGTATTTTACCTCTAACTGGCTCTGCGCCAGAAATATACTCATCTATGAACACGCATTACTCCTTCAATATCGATTTCAATGTATCGACTGCATCCAGAAACTCAAGTTGACTCACTTGAGTTCTCAACCTTAACCACTGTTCATTAGGCACTCCACTGCTAAGCAGCTGCTCAAGATAGTCTATGGCATCTAGATTTTGCTCTACTAACAACGCCATCAAACGATCTATCTTATCCAAATTTACGATTGCTGTGGGGAAAAAGCCCACTTTATCTACAATAGCAACAGTTGATTCTGCGCTTTCATCAGGGAAATACGAATCCAGCATACGAATACTATCGTCTATATGATCTTGCATTTCTGTTAAACAAGTCTCTGAATCAATGACTACTTTTTTATTTAAGTCGCTATTTGAATCAGCAGTCGCATTGTTTATATTTTTTTCTAGCGTGGCAGCAAAATCAGCCAGTCGCTTAGCGCCCATATTACTTGCAGTACCTTTAATCGTATGAGCAATACGGCTAATAGCCCCGCCATCTTGCTGTGCAAACGCTTGAGTCAGTAACAATGATTGTTGTTTCATTTCGGTGGCAAAATGATGTTTCACATCAAGAAAGAATGCCAGTTCACCGCCAAAACGACGCAAAATAGACTCAGGGTTTTCTATAATCAAATCATCATCGCTATCACTAACCACGTCAGGCAAGCTCGCATCAAGATTATTTGCAGTTAAACGATATTGAGTAACATCGGCTTTATTTATCAACTTAAGCATACAAGGTATTAAAAGCGTCATGTCAATTGGCTTACCAATATGATCGTCCATCCCCGCAGCCAGGCACAATGTTTTATCAGCAATAGATGCATTAGCCGTCATGGCTAAAATCGATAACTCATTAAACCGACCATCAGCACGAATAAGACGCGTGGCTTCAAGTCCATCCATAACAGGCATCTGCATGTCCATAATCACAATATCAAATTGATTATTTGACTGAGTAACCCACTTTACACCCTCGGTACCGTCTTTGGCCAATGTAACAATGGCACCTTGTAGTCGCAATAACTCATCAATCACTTGACGGTTAAGTGCATTATCTTCAACCACTAATACCTTAATGCCGTTTAAGGCCAAACTGCTAATCTTTCTCGTTTGAGGTGCATTATCTTCGTCATTCATCGCTTGATAAACAGCCTCAAGCATTAAATTGGCGGTGACAGGTTTGGTCAGCATACTGACAAAAGGTTGTTGACTGTAATGCTTAGTTTGCTCCATCACCTCAGCACCATAGGCGGTTAACATGATGATGGCTGGCGCAGTTGCTGGAGAAAACATAGCTTGAATATGATTAGCAGTTTCTAAGCCATTACCTCCTGGCATATACCAATCCATAATAATCACATCGTAATGGTTATTGGCAGAGATGCTTTTTTTAATAAGCTTAATCGCCTCATGGCTATTGTGCGCTTCATTAACATCAGCGCCGTGGGCGGTTAAGTTTTTTGCTACAAGCTTACGGCTCATCTTACTGTCATCAACAACCAGAATATGCTTACCCTGTAAATCGATAACAATATCACTATTTTCTAATTCAATGATATTAAAGCTTAAATCAAACCAAAAACGACTGCCCTCACCAAGATGACTGGTTAATGATAATTCTCCGCCCATTAAATTAACTAGACGTTTAGTAATCGCTAATCCTAATCCTGTACCACCAAATCGTCTTGACGTTGATGACTCCGCTTGCACAAAACCTTGGAAAATCTTAGTTTCTTGCTCTTTACTAATACCAATACCGGTATCAGTAACAGAGATGGTTAAGTTGACTTGATTTACGTCAATAGTATTGCAACGCACACCGACAATGACATGACCTTCAGCCGTAAATTTAATCGCATTACCCGCCAGATTTAACAGCACTTGGCGTAAACGAAGCTCATCGCCCTCAATAAGATAGGGAATACTTGGGTCTAAATCAAAAATCACTTCAACATTTTGGTTATGCAGGTTGGTGGCTAGCATAACCGCTAATTCACGCATGACGGTTTCAAGTTCAAATGAGTGCAAATCAAGATCTAACTTACCGGCATCAATTTTTGAAAAATCTAAAATATCATTTAACAATCCCAATAAAGATTTGGCAGCAATCTCAGCCTTGCTAACATAATCAGCCTGTTGGCGAGTCATCTCAGAATGCTGAATAAGTTGAAGCATACCTAACACTGCATTCATTGGGGTACGTATTTCATGACTCATATTGGCTAAGAAGGCAGACTTAGCCGCATTAGCCGCATCAGCAGCCTGTTTGGCTAAGCGTAACGTTTGCTCTAATTCGCGTTGCTCGGTAATGTCACGATTAATCCCAACAATGCGCACTGCTGCGCCTGATTTATCGAAACTAATTTGTCCTCCGGCCTGAACATAACGAACCTGACCCGAGCTGCTAATAACTCTAAACAAGGGGTTATAAGGAGTATTAAAAGTAATCGATTCCTGTAAGGCCTTTTCAGCCATTTCAATGTCATCAGGATGAAGTCTGTTACGCCAATGCTGATAATTTACCCCTTGGTCTCTGATGTCTAATGAATAGTCATAAATACTAAACATACGATCATTCCACTGTAGCTCATTGGTTTGTATGTCAAAGCTCCAGATCCCTAACTCTGCCACTTCAGCTGCTTTGGCTAATTGATAGCTAGCAGATAACAACTCTTCTTGTTGCTTCAACATAGTATCAATATTGACCGCAACGCCTAAATAGCCAATAATTTCACCGCGATTATCACGCATAGCTGATACCGACAATGAGACTTGGCATTGAGAGCCATCTTTACGAATATAGGTCCAGGTACGCGTTTCAGGCCCTTGGACTCTTGGCTTGTAAGTAAACACATCAAAAGCACTGATGTCTTCACCAAACTCTTCCGTTAATTCGACACTGCGCTGACTAACTTCAGCAGCAAGATGCAGTATTGCAGGGCTTTGCTTACCAACAACCTCTTCAGCCTGATATCCTAACAATAATTCTGCACCACGATTAAACATGCTAATCATACCGTCATTATCCGTTGAAATAATGGCAATTTCTGATGCAGCAGCAAGCACATTTGTGAGTAAAGAACTAAGGGCATCTTTTTCTAATTGAGTATTTTTACGTTCAGTTATATCAATTCTCAACGCAACACAGCGCTCAAGATCACCGTTATCATCCATTATTGGCGCAATAACAGTATCAAACCATTTGGCATTACCTTGGCTATCATGATTACAAACTTCATCATGCCAAGTCTGACCTGCATGAATGGTTTGCCACATTTTTTTCCAAAATGCATCGTCATGTTGATTCGATTTTACAATTGAATGTTTGTGACCGATCATCTGCTCTCGAGTCAAACCAGATATCGAACAAAAGTAATCATTTACCGCTAAAATAGTGCCATTTTTATCGGTTTCAGAATAAAGCAACTGCTGATTAATGTTATCAAGTAGGGTTTTATTTTCTGACAGAGCCTGTTGTAACGCGTGGGTTCGCTCAGTTACTTTTCGTTCAAGGCTGGCATTAATGCTTAAAATTTGCTTTTCAGCATGCTGTTGTATCGTGATGTCCCGAATGGTCTGACTGACACCAATAATTTTGCCGAACTCATTGTAAATAGCCAAAGAGGTCATCGATGTAGACAATAGCTGATTGTCTTTGCATTTGTGTTGGCCAGTAAAGTTTAACAATGATTTACCGTTCAATACCTGATTAAAATTCTCAATTTCAGCGGCATAGCCATCATTAGGGACAATGAATGTGGTTTTTTTAAGGCCTATGACTTCCTGCTTTTCATAACCAAAAATGGTTACCGCGCCCTCATTCCAACTGGTGATAATACCATCACAATCTAAACTAATAATCGCATCTAGCGAATGTTCTAAAATATTAGCCCGTCTTTCATTGTCTTCCAAAATAAGACGTTTACGAGCTAACGCATAGCTGTAAAAACCAATAAGCCCCCCAAACAATAAACTGACAATTGCACCATAAGTAAAAATAATCTTAGGCGAGGTTAAATGTAACCCACTTATAAATGCTGGATAAGCCACTAAAGATATTTGCCATTTACGGCCAAATATCTCACGATCGACGACAACAGAAAAAGACGATAACGGGCTCGCATCATCAATATGGGTCTCATAAAACATGACATTCTTTTGATTATCAGTCACATCATTAATCAATATCTTGGTCGTTTTGCGAGATAAATTGATTTGGTCAAACACTTCATTGGCCACTAATGGCGCATAACTCCAACCATAAGCATTTTGCTCCCTCAACTCGGCAGTTGCTGGTATAAAACCTGTGCGGTAGATAGGCATCAAAATAAGAAAGGCTTGTAACGGATGGCCTGTAGCTTGTACTAAGGTTATCGGCCCAGTTAAGCGTACTTCACCGGTTAAATACGCTTGTTGGGCGGCATTCTTGCGGTTTGGCTCAGAGGCAATATCTAAACCGATCGCCGCAAGGTTGCGCTCAACGGGTTCGATATAATCAATCAAATAACGTTCATCATTATGAGGGGTTAGCTGACGAATACTGTAATCGGGCCAGTCATCAAGTTTCGCTTTGATGACAAAAGATGCCTCATCAGCTGCGGGCACACGTCGGATATAACCAAAGCCTCGCGCCCCTGGGAATTCAGTTTCAATATCACGGGTTAAGCTGTATTTTCTGAAGATTTTACGAGAAATTCGGTCTTCGCCTGAAGTCGCAACTGCGCCTCGAGCACCTCGCAAACCATATTGATACAATACAATACGATCAATAATCGTATTAGCAACTTGCTCTGACAGTTCATCAAGTGCTTTAGTAATGATAGTACTATTTTGATTCTTAACGCTAACAGCAGTCACAAAACTAATGGTTAACCCGAAAGCAAATATTCCAATACCCAATTTAAGCGCATTTTTATAACTAGATAGTCTGACCATTTTATTATTAGTTAAGAGTCACAGAGCTTAACTTTGGACGATAAACGAGTTTTTTACAACTAGACATTGAAATATATCGTGTTTTGAAATTTGATGACTAATCTAGACCTCTATGCGAATAGTGCGCTGCGCTTCTAGGGCGGACTACGTCCTGCTAGGGACAGCTGCGCTGTTAAGACGTTATAGAACCGAGTCAGCTAGAATCTAGTCATCTAGGCTTTACTTTTATAGCATCTAGCAGCGTAGCGCTCTAGTCATCTAGGATTTTGCTTTTATAGCATCTGGCAACGTAGCTCTCTAGTCATCTAGGCTTTTGCTTTTATAGCATCTAGCAGCGTAGCACTCTAGTCATCTAGGCTTTGCTTTTATAGCATCTAGCAGCGAAGCACTCTCGTCATCTAGGTTCCAATTCCAAGTTATCAAGCTTTAACGCCCAACTGTCGTATCAGTTAACGCATCAAATTGAATGATATAGTAGCGACCATCACTTTTGTCTTGCTGGTTATTCACCGCAGGAGACTGATGTAATTTATTCACAGTGACTAACAACTTACCATCGGCCGT
>NZ_JACJER010000089.1:0-19472 GCF_014164185.1 Shewanella sp. SG44-6
ATTAACGAGCAAACCTTAAGTTTTTTACCACGTTTACTCGTGACCTTATTTGCATTGATGTTTTTAGGCCACTGGCTAGTGCAAACTATGATGGATTTCTTCTATGAGATGGTCAACCTCATCCCCATCGCCATTAAAATACTGGCAACCACTAAGTCTAAGACCAAAAAAGGCACAAACAGCATAAAGCCAATTTGGAATGCCGTTTTAAGCTCACTAGTAATAAATGCAGGAATAACAACGCTCATTGGCGTTTGTTCAGGAGATTGAATGTCTTTATAGCCTGATATTTCAATAAAAGTTTGTAAGTCTGTGGTGCGAACTTGCGACAGCATGAATGTTTTAATTGGCTCTTTGCCAACGTCATAAGCTTGGGTTAAGGTCATGGTTTCATTGATATAAGGCTCTACCGCTTCAGCATAAATCTTGTCAAACACGGGCGCCATAATAAAAAAAGTCATAAACAAGCTAATCCCAATCAATACCTGATTCGACGGTGTTTGTTGTAACCCCAAAGCTTGTCTTAATATCGATAACACCACAATAATACGGGTAAAAGAGGTGAGCATAATCACCATGGCAGGAATAAAGCTCATTGCCGTCATCAGCAATAAAATCTGCATGGTTACCGAATATTCAGTGGTTCCATCAGCACCAGTTGTAACCGTCAACGCAGGTAACACGCCGTCTTGAGCCAGTGCAGAGGGTGATAGAACAACGGCCACTAACGTCAGTATCGCCAACACCAATACCATTATGTACTTATTCATTATTGCTGTTCCTTGGCTTGTTTTAGGCGACTGGCAAACGAGGAAAGTGGTACGTCGACAGGGGTAGATAACTTATCGATAAGATTAATCTGTTGCGAAGTCACGCCAAGTAAATATTGCTGACCATTGACCTCCACCAATACCACCTTTTCACGCTGTCCAATGGGCGTAACAGCAATCGTTTTAATGATTCCACCATTTGATGGGACTAACTTAAGACGTTTCACAATATACGCTAACAAGAAAATCAGCGCTAAAACGACAATTAATCCACCAACCATATTCGCTAAGGTTGCAACATTAGAGGTTTCGGCGGGCCGAACTAAGGTGTTACTAGCTAAAGTACTAGACATTGCAGGGGCGCTTAATGCCTCACTCATGATGCCGAGCATTGGTATCATATTAGCCACTGTGATTCCTTGTGATAGTTAACCCACCAAGCAAAGACTCAATGAATACTGATCTCTGCTTCGTTAGTGTAAATGGTTATTTTAACTTTTTAATACGTTCAGTCTGGCTAATAACATCAGTTAAACGAATACCAAATTTGTCATTAACGACCACCACTTCCCCATGGGCAATCAAGGTGCCATTAACCATAACATCCAGAGGCTCACCTGCGACGCGATCAAGCTCAACAACAGAGCCTTGGTTCAACTGGAGTAAATTTCGAATGCTAATAAAACTTCTTCCAACTTCCATAGAAATGGTCACAGGAATATCTAGGATACCATCCAATTTTGCCGCTTCTTCTTTAGAAATAGGTTTGGACTCGTCGACTAACTCATCTAATTCGACATGTTCCGCTTCTTCTAAAGCCTGTTCAGCCATTGCTGCAGCCCAGTCATCGCCAGTATCTTCTGTACTCATTTACTTCACCTTATAAGTCTGAAATATCACGCGACTTGCCTTTGCGAGTCACTAATTGCAGCTCTGTTTTAACCGTTTCTGGCCGCGGAATTTTCTCACTGATTTTTAATGCTAAGTTATCGCGTGATTTACCCATTTTACAGCGGTAAGTTGGTAAGCCCTCTATTCGCATCATAATATGTTCAGGCAAATCAATCGGAATAATATCACCCGCTTTAAATCCCATCACATCACGTAAAGTCACTTCATGCTCAACCACATTGACATCAAAACCAACTTGCACGTCCATGATCTCATCACGTAATGCTTGCGACCAGCGCATATCGGTATCTTGTTTATCACTTTGAACACCGGCATCGAGTAATTCACGTATTGGTTCAATCATTGAATACGGCATAGTGATGTGGAAGTCTCCCCCCCCACCATCGACTTCGATGTGGAATGAGTTTATCACCACCACTTCTGTTGGACTGACAATGTTGGCCATGGCAGGGTTCACTTCAGAATCGAGGTATTCAAACTCCACGTCCATTACCGGCGCCCATGCTTCTTTGTAATCTTCAAAAATAATTTTAAGCAGTAACTGGACTATTCGGCGTTCTGTTGGAGTAAATTCACGACCTTCAATTTTGGCATGAAAACGGCCATCACCACCAAAGAAGTTGTCGACGAGAATAAAAACTAGCCTTGCTTCCATGGTAATTAAAGCTGTGCCTTTTAGTGGACTAAAACGCACCATATTTAAACTCGTTGGAACAAATAGCGTATGTACATACTCACCAAACTTAAGCATTTGTACGCCATTAATTGACACTTCTGCAGCGCGACGCATCATGTTAAACATACTGATGCGTAAATGCCGAGCAAATCGCTCATTGACGATTTCAAGCGTTGGCATACGACCGCGCACAATACGATCTTGAGATGAGAAATCATACGATCGTGCATCAGCACTATCTTCTACAATCTCATCATCATCGTCGTCATCGACACCATGTAATAGCGCATCAATCTCATCTTGGCTTAATAAATCACTCACATCATCGCCTTAGCAGTTAACGCTTTTAGTTATTGCATGACAAAACCAGTAAACAGGACTTTCTCTACCACTTTATTTCCTGTTATTGGTTGCAGCGTATTCTGAACATTGAGTAAGGCTAACTGGCGCAGCTCGTCTTTACCGGCTTGGGTACTAAGCTTTTGCACATCAGCAGCACTAAAGGTCGTTAATAACGCATCTTCAATTAAAGGAATATGTTTTTGGGTTAATACACTATTACTTTCACCACGCACCATTAATTGGACTTTTATTTCAACTAAACGAGCACGGTCAGCGCCAGGTAAATTAAATAAAAAAGGTCTTGGCATACCGACATATTCTGCTTCAGAACTGACTATCGGCGCAGCGGGATCGGCAGATGCATCAGCACTGACGTCGGTAGCTGCAGGCTCGTCCGAGCCCATAAAAAACCACAATCCGCCGCCAATAAGCAAAACTAATACTAAACCAATGCCACCAAAGATGAATAGTTTCTTGCTTTTTTTACCGGCGTTAGGGGTTTCGTTTAACTCTAATTCTTGTTCAGGCATTATGGTTCCTAATCAACATTGTGATTAACATTATAACTTAACTGAATAACTCGTTATTCTTGAAAAGATATATTAATGCTATAGGTTACCTGCTTAAGCATAATAATCTATAGCAGAATGTAAACTCCTTGATGGATTTGTCATCAAGCTAGGCTCTTGTGCTGAAATTTCATCCAATTGCGCATCTCCAGCGGCATGATCACCAGATTGTCCTTGCTGATCACGCCCGCCATCGCCTTGAGAAACCTGACTGTCTGTTAGTTGTAATCCTTCTTGGGCAAGCATATCGCGTAATCGTGGCATAGCTTGCTCAACAATATCACGGGTTTGCGACTGAGCAACATGAAACTGTACTTGGGTTTGATCACCATGAATTTGAATTTTAACGGTTAAATGCCCAAGTTCCGGCGGATCTAAACGAATTTCAGCTTGCTGAATACCATTACTGACCATAGTAATTAACTGCTGCTTCATGACCGGAGAAAAGCGCTGGATCATCTCTTGCATTTGCGCACCATGATCGCCTTGCGGTTTCAACGATAACTGAAATTGTGGTACATCACTTTTATGTATCGGAGTAAAACTACTCTGATTTTGTAACGCCTTAGTGTCGGTATCACCGATATCATTCACTGCGTCTAAACCCAAGTTAGCCGAATTTATATTGGCTGATAGTTCTCCTGATGCACGCTTGGTCGCTAGTGAATCTAGGACCACAGAAAAATCAGCTTTCGCCAGTATTTTGGCATTATCAGTATCTGATTGAATATTGCCATCAATACCAGTGCTATCACCTAAAATCGTCTTAGGGTCGGCAGATATCGCTGAAGAAGATGCAAGAGTGGCGCTAGCCTCCAAAAAACCGGTGCGGTCTAATTTAACAACCGCAGAATTAAGACCCGCAGAGCCAGTTTGGCCTGGAACGGTGACACTGGCGGCAATTGATTTATCAATTTGGTTTTGTTCTTCAGAACTAAGGATACTTTTTGGGGAATCGTCACTACTGTCTATATCTGCAGACACCATCGCAAGAATGGATTCATCAACAACAGGCGCTTGTAAATTAAAGTCACTAATTAACTCGCTTAAACCCTTAATGTCTAGTGCTTGTAAATCCTTTTCAGATAAATTGGCAAATGCCATTAAGCTGGATATATCTTCAGGGCTAAGCTGAGAAAGAGCTTCTTTGGTAGAAAGAGAGTCAGCGGGTAAATCAATAGCATCAGTGAATAACGCACCCATCTCTGACTGACTATCGCTATTCTGATCATCAATAATACTACTCAAAGATATCGCGTCAAAACCAATATCTAATGTATCCACATGCGGCAATTCATTTCCGCCAGAGGAATGACGTTTATTTAATGCATCAGCCATATTAAGCTGAGCAAAAATCAACTCAACATCAGCATTTTCTTCAGTAGATAAATCAAGGTCATTAGCAGCATCGACTTGATCCATTTCAGCATCTAACGATACAGGTGCACTATTGGCGTTAGGCCGCGAAGCAAGTTCGGATTCACTCGCTTGATTAAAAGCAGACAAGAATGATGTATTTTCAACACCTTGCATGTTTCCTTTTGTACTAAGATCAGCAGATTTACTGCTATTTCCAAGTAAGATATTGCTCATCTGCTGCATAATCAGCTCCACTCAATCAAACAAAGTTAGGTCATTATCGTCTAACAAACAGCTATCAAATTACCTCGATGAATCATATGTCGATATTAGGTAATATCAATAGAGTCATTACAAACCTCATCATGAGGTTTCCACTGTCGCTTCGCTGACGATTTCTATTCCAATGTAAACTTAAATTTATATTAAGCAATTTAAGTGCCAATAAATATTAGTTGATAAAGTTTAGAGAATAAATAGAGTTTGAATGCGGACCAATCAAAAGGGACTGCGGTAAAACGAGTGATAGATTTGGAGGCTATGACTTAATTGATTTTTGACGGTAATATTGTTGCATAGCAAACTCATCTGACATTTTTTGTTCACGTTTTGCTTCTACGACCATAGCCTTTTTGGCTTTCTGAGCGAGTAACATTTCTACCGCTTTGCGTTTTTGTTGTTTTTCTTGCCAGTGAACTTGACGGTAACCCACTTGTTTTTCGGCATCTTTAACCGCTGCTACTTGTTGGGTAATAGCACTATCAACTTGACGAATAAACTGATGAAACTGATGGTACTGATTAGCACGTAATGTCGTGCCCGTGTGCCCTTCCATCTGCTTCATGTAATCTAGACGGTAATTGTTTAGCGCATCGAGCTGCCCTTGGCGTTTTTGTTTTTCAAATTGAGCTGACTTGAGCTGCAATGCCGCTTGTTCCTCGGCAGCAGTCGCTAGCTTCAATACCGTTAATAATGGGTCTGTGCGAGTCATCTAGGTTATCCCTGACATTGAGCGGCAATTTGAGTCAACATCACTCGGCTTTCTTCAAATGAGACAGGTTCTTTAAACCCTTGACGTAAAAAAGCATTCATTGCAGGTTGTAAACGTATCGCATTATCAATCCGAGGATCACTGCCTTGTGAGTACGCGCCAATTGAAATCAGGTCACGATTTTGCTGATACAAAGAATACATCTGTTTGACTTTACGCATCGCCTCTAAGTGTTCTCCACTTATCACCATTGGCGCAACGCGGCTAATTGATGCTTCCACATCAATCGCGGGATAATGACCCGAATCGGCAAGTTGACGAGATAGCACAATATGGCCGTCTAAAATCGCTCGAGAAGCATCTGCAATCGGATCTTGCTGATCATCACCTTCGGTCAACACAGTATAAAAAGCCGTAATAGAACCTTGTCCAGCTCCGCCATTACCGGCGCGCTCAACCAAACGGGGTAACTTAGCAAACACAGAGGGTGGATAGCCCTTGGTTGCTGGCGGTTCTCCTACCGCAAGCGCCACTTCACGTTGCGCTTGAGCATAACGTGTCAAGCTGTCCATTAACAATAAAACATCGTAACCTAAATCACGAAAATATTCGGCTATACGAGTCGATGTTTCACAGGCACGTAAACGCATTAATGGCGAAGTATCTGCCGGTGCAGCCACTACAACCGAGCGGGCACGACCTTCTTTACCTAAAATTTCTTCAATAAATTCTTTAACTTCGCGGCCACGCTCGCCGACTAATCCCACCACAATAATGTCGGCTTTAGAACCTCGGGTCATCATGCCTAGGAGCACACTTTTACCTACCCCAGAGCCAGCAAACAGCCCCATTCGCTGACCTTTACCTACGGTTAACATCGAATTAATGGCACGAACACCGACATCTAATGGTTCGGTAATGGCACGTCGAGACAATGGATTAATGTAAGGACCATGACGGGCTGCGTATTGATCCGTATTCAATGGCCCCAAACCATCTAACGGCACGCCGCTACCGTCTAATACTCTACCTAACAATGCTAATCCGACATTTAATCCAGATTGCTCACCCAAGGGTTGAACCCGTGCGCCAGGCAAGACACCTCGCAGCTCTTCAATAGGCATTAAATACAACAGTTTGTCATCAAAGCCAACCACCTCAGCAACTAACTCACCAACCATGGTTTCAATGGAGCATAAACTGCCCACAGGCGCACGACATCCTGTCGCTTCTAAGGTTAAACCAACAACCCTAACTAACTGGCCGCTAGCGACGGGCCTAAGCGGTAGCACGTGTTTATGATGCACCGACAGTTTATTGAGGAGTTTATGTTGACGGGTGGTCATCGATATTTCCTTGAGATAGCCCTTTGTTCTGTTGCTGATCGTCATCGCCTGCGCCACTACCCGCTGGTGCACTTGTATTGAGCGTTATATCGTTATCGACAGTGGCATTTTTATCATGCTCAACATTGAGTGATGCAGCAGAGCCATCTAGAACATTTTCAGCGACAGATTCAGTCGCATTGGTCTTCTGAGCAACATCTGTTTGTCCAGTCTCGAGCTGATTATCTTGGTCGGGAGCAGTATCTGAAGCGGCTTGATCGTTGACTGCCTCAATCCCATTAGCAGACTCAGAGGCTTGTTGATACTCTGTCAAATTTTCGACTGATGTTGTTTGATATTGTGGATGAGTAGACTTTTGTTGTTGTACATTTTTAGCTATCTGATTCGACTGCGCATCCAATTCACTAAATACTTGATTGATACGTTGCTCGACGCGTAAATCAACGGAGGAGCGGACACTTTCAATAATACAGTCGCCATTTGATAAAGTAGGATCGATATCAATTTGCCAGTTATTTTTTTGTAATTGTTCAGCACTATAGCATTGGCTGACGATTTCAGCATCGGCTTGATTTAAGCGTAATTTAACCAGTTGTTCTTTTAATGGTAGGGCGTCAACACCTTGGCGTAACGCTGATAATATATGCTCTGGATGCGTTTTTAGTTCGTGACCAATTACCGACTTTGCTAAGCTGATTGTCATGGCGAGCAACTCGGCTTCAATTTCGTTATCAACTATTGATAATGGCAACTCAAATTGAGTCATAATGTGATTAAGTTGCTCAACTAACTGATTAACTTTAGTTTGACCTGCCTCATAACCTTGTTGTTCGCCTTGAGCAAAACCTTGCTGATGACCTTGCTCTAATCCTTCTAAACGCCCTTGTTCCAGCCCTTGTTGATGACCTTCTTGTTGACCTTGCTCAAACCCCTCTTGCTCTGCCGCTGCGCGAATATCTTCGATTTGTGCCATCGTAGGCGGCGCCATAGACTTCTCGGGGCCAGAAATGGGGTTTGGCCGATGAGCTTCAGAAAATTGACCAAATAAATTTGAAGGATCGTGACTGCTGTCTTTGGTAATATCAGGTAATTGCCAATGGCTAAACTCATGCTCATTATCGGCATTGGTGACATCTTTAGGCACTTTTGATTCAGACATAATTGGTCACTTGTGTTATTGAAAACATTGGCTCAAAACAAAATAATAACAGGAGTACAATGTATTAGCTTTACTGACAACAAACGAATTAGGCAAGTAAATTAGGTATATCTTTCAGACATACCTAATCGTAAGATTATAAGAACTCGTCACCGCCACCGCCGCCTAGCATAATTTCACCACTGTCACTGAGTCGACGGGCAATAGACAGAATTTCTTTTTGTGCTACTTCAACTTCACTGATACGAATAGGCCCCATGGCTTCTAAGTCATCACGCAGTAATTCTGCAGCACGCTTGGACATGTTCCCCAGAATTTTCTCTTTTAAAGCTTCATCAGCACCTTTGAGTGCCTTCATCAAGATATCTTGCTGTACTTCACGTAACAATGCCTGAATACCACGGTCATCAACGTCGATGAGGTTTTCAAATACAAACATCATGTCTTGTATTTGTTGTGCCATCTCTTCGTCAGACTCACGCATAGTTTCCATTATTTGGCTCTCAATACCAGTATCGAGGTAGTTCATAATATTGGCTGCAGCTTTCAAGCCGCCCATTTTGGCTGCTTGCGCACCACCTTGACCCGCAAATTGTTTTTCCATGATGTCGTTTAGCTCTTGCAATGCTGCTGGCTGAACTTCTTCAAGATTGGCAATACGCATCATTAAATCTAAACGGGTATTTTCAGGGAACTGACTAAAAATTTCAGCCGCTTGATCCGGTTCTAAGTAAGACAACACAATGGTTTGAATTTGAGGATGTTCATTTTGAATAATGGTCGCCACTTGGCGGGCATCCATCCACTTTAATGAATCAAGCCCCTTAGCGCCGCTGCCCATAATAATTTGTTCAATTAAGTTACCAGCTTTATCTGCACCCAATGCCGCGGTTAACGCTTTACGGACGAATTCTTCACTGTTAAAACCAATTGAAGAGAATTTTTGAATATCATCTAAAAATAGCTTGTGAACCCCAATGACTTTTTCTTGACCAAAGTCATCCATCGCCGCCATCGCCATACCCACTTTTTGTACCTGCTTAGGCTCTAAGTGTTTCAAAATTGACGCAGCATCCGCTTCACTCAAACTGAGCAACAAAATGGCTGTTTTCTCAACACCAGTAACTAAATCTGGGTCAAATGCCGTTGATTTCTCTGCTTTTTCTACTTTGTCTTTAGCCATTGTCTTGTAACCAGTTTTTAACTACTTGAGTGGAAAGTTCAGGCTCGTTAGCCACTAACGCTCTAATTGCTTTAATCATATCATCATCTTTATGCAAATTAGGTATATGAATTGAGCCATCATCAGCATAACTGTATTCCGCCTCTTTAGTATTGAGCATACCTAAGGTATCTGCTGCATACTGATCTTCAATTTCTGCTAACTCATGTCCAGGACGAACATCATCTGGCATGTTGATCCCATTAGGATTGGTTAGCTTCTTAAGCATAGGACGGACCACAGCCAAGATAAGCACTAAAATAACAATCGCACCTAATGCTAGCTTAATTGCACGCCAAAACCATGGTTGTTCCCACATATCAGGCTCAGGTAACTCTTCAATTAGCTGATCCATAAAGGGAACGGTTACCACTTCAAGAGCATCACCACGCTGGGTACTAAACCCAACAGCGCCCTCGAGTAAACGACGAATATTAGTTAACTCTTGCTCAGTTCTCGCTACACGAGTGACCTGGCCATTTTCGTCTACTTGCCCTGGTTTAAAGTTAATCGCTACTGACACACTCACACGGCGTACCACACCAATTTGCTGACGAGTATGGCTGATAGTTGTATCTAATTCATAATTACGAGTCGCTTCTTTTGAGGAATCGCCTGATACAGTTGAAGCTGTCGCTTCACCTGCAACTTGCGGAATATCAGACTCCATCGGCGGTTGATTACTTAGCGCACCAGGAATACCACCAGAACTTCCACCCGTTGAGTTACGTTCGATGGTCATTTCACTTCTAATAGCCGGTAAATCTGGTGAAAAACGTTTTGCGGTTTGTTCTACTGCAGTAAAGTTCATATTAACATCAACCTGAGAAGTAAAGTTCTCTGGGCCTAAGATAGGCATTAGGATTGAGTCAATTTTTTTACGGTATTCAGCTTCTTGTTGCTGCACGAGCTCTTGCTCACGACGTGCTCTTGCTGAGGTACCATCTTGGCTACCTGAATTCAGTAAACGCCCATTTGAGTCAGTTACCGTTACACGAGAAGGCTCTAACCCTTGAACAGCCGAACCAACAATATCAACAATCGCATCAATCTCTTCTTGGCCTAAACCACCACGGCGCACACTCACCACTACAGTAGCACTTGGCTTAGAAGCATTGCGGGCAAAAACATTTTCTTTGGGTAACGCTAAAATGACTTTAGCACGGCTAATACTTTTTAATTCTTCAATAGCTCTGGCTAGGTTTTGTTCTTGGCTTTGTTTTAAGCGCGCTTGTTCCATACGTTGACTAACACCAAAACCACTGTCTTGGCTTAAATAATCGTTAGCTTGAGTGCTACTTTGAATCCCCGCACGGCTAAGCAGTAATTTTACTTCTTGATATTTATCTTCAGGTACTTTCACCACATCGACGTTGATTTGATACTCGATTTGGTTTTTATCAAGCACATCTAAGACTTGGATCATCTCAGCTGTTTCCATTTTACCAAGTGGTCGATAATCTGGCTCTTGTGCCCACATCATCACAAACACAGCGAGCGCTAGGCATATCGCTAGTGCCAAAATCATGATCACTTGGCGCATCATATCTGCACCGCCGATGCCGCCAAGCAGCCCAGATTTATTCTCTTGCTGGACGCCGCCATCAACTGTTGAATCTGAACCTACCATCATGTCTGTGCTCACAATACGTACCTGCTATATCTAATGTTGTTATATTATTTAGTGCTTAACGCTATCTGCAGCTAAACAGGCATACTCATAATTTCTTTATATGCTTCAACGAGTTTATTACGTACCTGCACCGTTGCTTCAAAGGCAACACCGGCTTTCTCACGCGCAATAACCGTATCAGAAAGAGTAACCGTCGTATCGCCCATGTCTAAACGAGTGGCTAAATTGGACGAGTTTTGTTGTAACTCATTGACAGTGCCGACAGCCTGAGACAATAACTGACTGAAATCGACGCCTGTGGTGTTATTCACTTGCTGAGTAAGATTAGGTCGAATAGATGAGCCAATCGAAGGGGCTATTTCGCCACGAAGTGACTGCATTTCTTGCATTAATGGATTTGCGCTAATCTGCATGATGTAACTCCCTTTCGTCGACTTTTTGACGACAATAATAACTAATAAAGAGTTAAAGCAATTTAGATGCCAATATTAGAAGAAATATAATATGAGTAGATAAAATGGCGGGAAACAGAGCAAAAGTAACCGTACCATTAGATAATACAGGTTACTTTTTGCATCTTGACAGATGTTAGCAATAAATAAGCAGAGTTAATTAGACTATAAAATCATAAGGTTAATTAACCAACTACTGATAACGCTAAGCAGGAAGTTGAATGCCCATATCACGCATTTTGGCCATCTTATAACGTAATGTTCGAGCACTTATACCGAGTTTTTCAGCGACCTTTTTTCGACTCCCCTGACATTGATTCAAGGTTTCTAAAATAATCACATGTTCTTGGGCCTTTAATTCGTCACCTAAGCCATCTACTTCAATAGACTGCTCTGTCTCTGCATATTCTGTGGCAACTAACTTCACATCAGCAGAGTCGATAATAATATCATTGACACCAATGTCATCATTTACTCGTAATATCAAGGCGCGTTGAATAACATTGTCTAACTCTCGCACATTACCCGGCCAGCGATGAGTCAGTAACCGTCGAGTTGCCGCATCATCAAGTTTAGGCACCGACGTCATATTCAATGCTTTAGCATGCTTCGCCAATAAATGACGTGCTAACGGAAGAATATCCGCAGGACGTTGGTTTAGTGCTGGCCACGTCAGTGGAAATACGTTAATGCGGTAATATAAATCTTCTCTGAATTCGCCAGACGTCGCCAACGATTTCAAATCGCGGTTTGACGTTGCGAGAACTCTCACATCCAATTTTATGGTTTTACGGCCACCTAAACGCTCTACTTCGCGCTCTTGTAATACTCGCAATAACTTTGCTTGTAAGCCAAGTTCCATTTCAGAAATCTCGTCAAGCAATATGGTGCCCCCCTGAGCTTGTTCGAACTTGCCTGGACAAGCTTGATAAGCACCAGTAAATGCACCTTTTTCATAACCAAATAAGGTGGCTTCTAACATGTTTTCTGGTATCGCCGCACAATTAATCGCAATAAATGGCTGCTCATTACGTTGGCTATGCTGGTGAATATAGCGTGCCAGCACTTCTTTACCTGAACCACTCGGGCCCATGATCATGACCGAAGCATCTGACACCGCAACGCGCTGAGCCAGCGCCAACAATGCTAAACTTTTCTCATCGGCAACCACGGGATTGTCGTGATTTTGTTTTAAAGGCAAATAGCGTGATACCTGATTTAATAACACTTCTGGTGCAAAAGGCTTAGCAAGATAATCTACTGCGCCTAATTTCATCGCACTAACAGCACTGTTAATCGTGGCATATGCGGTCATTAATAATACCGGCACTTTAGGTTGATGTTGTTGTAAATAACTCAGCAAGCCCATACCACCGATGCCATCCATCTGCACATCGCTAATCACCATATCAAAGTGGTTTACTTTTAAGGCCAATATAGCCTCTTCAGCACTGCCAACATCAACACAGTCGTAATGGGCAAGCATCAGTGTATCAAGCAATGCTTCACGTAAATCAGCATCATCTTCAACTAATAGAATATTTGCTTCAGCCACGCGCCACCTCCTGAACACTCATTTTGTTAATGTGCGGAAAGCTCAAACGAATATGGCAACCCATACCGGGTTTACACGACAACTGTATCTGTCCACCATGGTTTCGTACTACCGACTGCACAACAGCTAAGCCTAAACCTGTACCTTGACTCTTTGTTGTAAAAAACGGCTCAAGTATTTGTTGCTGCATTGACGGTTCAAGCCCTTTGCCATTGTCAATAACATCCAATAATAGACCATCAGGCGTTTCACTGGCGCTGACTTTTATTTTTGTGGCCCCAGCTTCAATACTGTTCATCACTAAATTATTTACCGCTGAACTGAGCGCATTCGCATTGGCAAGCATCAATGAATGTGAAGTATCTTCAACAACCAGCTGACAATGTTTTTTATCTGCAATCGGTTCACAACTGGCCATCACTTGGCTGATTATCTCATCCATTGAAACAGATTCAGCCATTCCGTCTTGGCGTCCTCTAGCCATAAGTAACATGTCATTTACTTGACGCTCGAGTTCATTGAGTCGGTCAACCAGCTTAGATTGAAACTTCGACCGTGCAGAATCGGTTAATTTAGGACTAGCAAGATTAGAAGCGTACAGAAGCGCTGCAGATAATGGGGTGCGTACCTGATGTGCTAACGTGGCCACCATTTTCCCTAACGCCGATAATCGTTGTAAATGAGATAGGTTTTTCTGCAGTAAACGGGTTTCGGTAAGATCAGTTAACACAATTAACTGCCCAGGTTCAGGGGCTAACGGTGTAATAGCCAACTTTACCCGTCGACCATTTTTTAGCGACACTTCGTGTCCATCATCATCTTGAGGTGCAAAAGCACGATGAATAATATCAAACCAACGTAATCCTTGTAGAGGTCGGCCTAATAGCTCTGTTGCAACCGGATTAGCTAACGTCACAACACCATCACCATCAATGATCACCACGCCAGATGGCATAGCTTGAAGAATATGCGCCATTTGATTCGACATATTGGCGGCCTTACTGGAATATGAACTGACGAGAGACGTTGCTATGCCAGTGGCAATGAATGAGCTTGAGTGAACACGTCCCTGATTGGTATGGCTTTGTACATTTGAATTCACGTCAATTGCAGACGTTTGTGTTTCCGCATCAGTGATAGCGAAAGACGAAGCTGACGCAGATAATTCAAAGTATGAATCGTCTGTCTGGGTTAACGCTCGTGCTGAATACATGGTCGCTCCGTCAAAAGAATAACATTTGACTAACCCAATGCATTTACCGTGCCAAGCAATTATTTTGTCGTAGCTGAAACATCGGTGCACGGTTCCTCAGCAAGCTACGCAAACGAAAAAACACACTTTCAGTGTGTTTTCATTACAATATCAATTAATTACAGTTTAATTACTCTTTACTTAAACCATATTTACGCATTTTTTCGACTAATGTGGTACGGCGAATACCCAGCATCTCAGCCGCTCTTGCGACAACGTTATCTTGCTGTTCGAGTGCCTGACGGATCATGTCGATTTCTAATTCGGCCAGTAAGTCTTTTAAATTAACCCCTTCCGGTGGTAATTCACTTGGAAAGCGAGTTTCGGGTATTTCAACAGGTTCTTCATCACTGAATATCGACGCTAACGCATCACGTTCTAGCTGTTCTTCACTGACTTCAATACAATATTCTGGCACATCAATATAACGATACTTATGCGGTAAATCGTTCACATCAACCAGTCCACCTGGGTACAAAATCGTTAAGCGCTCAATTAAGTTTGATAATTCACGCACATTACCGGACCAAGGATGCTCTTTTAATGATTCAATGGCTCGTTGAGTAAAGCGAACCTTACCACGGCCTTCATTAAATACCCGGTTAACGAGTTCGTGCAGCAGTAACGGCACATCATCACGTCGCTCACTCAACGCCGGCATTTCGATTGGGAACACATTTAATCGATAAAACAAATCTTCACGAAATTCATTATCTACAATCATGGTTTCAAGGTCGCGATGCGTAGCCGCCACAATACGTACATCTGTGGCAATCGTTTTACTGCCACCAACACGCTCAAAAACCTTTTCTTGCAATACACGCAACAACTTAACTTGCATCTGCAATGGCATGTCACCAATCTCATCGAGAAATAGCGTACCGCCTTCAGCCATTTCAAAACGACCTTTACGTGCAGATATTGCCCCGGTAAAAGAGCCCTTCTCATGGCCAAATAACTCACTTTCAAGTAACTCAGCAGGAATCGCACCACAGTTAACAGGAATAAATGGGCCATCACGTCGTTCAGACAAATAATGAATATTACGTGCAACCACTTCCTTACCTGTGCCAGATTGCCCCAACACTAATACCGTTGCATCAGAACTAGATACTTGACTAATCAAGTGTCTAACGTTAGCAATACCTTCACTGCGCCCCACTAGGCTTCTGAATAACTTAGTCTGATTACCGTTTGTTAAGGTATGCTCGCGTTTCGCTTGACCAAACACTTGGCAAAAATGCAATAACTCAGTAAGTTGCGGATAATTTATCGGTTCTTCGATCAGCCCAAGTACATTTGATAGATGAATCTCAATATCACCCAGCAAGAGTATGGGTTGCCAAGGAGCTGCAGCGATAATATTTTTAATACTATCGACATCGATATTTTCATTCACAATGACAACTGCTCGGTACCGAGAAAGCTCGACTAAGGCTGCTAAAGATTCATTAGAAACAATGTCACATTGCTCACCTAAGAATTCTAAAATACAGCACAAACGGGTCACGCGCTCTGATGGGGTACCGACAATTAAAATTCGTTGTTCTATTTGCATCATTCAGAAGGCCAAAAGCTCTTGTTATAGGTATTTATTCGGAATGGTTGCGTCGCACACAGCAACAAAAACCAAAGTATATTGCAGCCATAACAGCTGACAACACTGACAGTATTCTAGCATTATTCCTAAAACATGATCGTAAATCCGCAAAATTCTGGGTAGAAAAACGAACTTAGGGATAAATATTGTATTATCAGCTCACCATAAGCAAGCACCAGTTACATTTTATCTACATTGAGCCACATTTTAATAGCAATATGCTGTTTTTTTATTCGAAAAATCTAATGAACCAAGTTTCGTTTGAACTGAGAGGTTAAATATAGACTCGCCATAGCATCATCTCACGGTAATAAATAGATGAAAAATGATGAATTAGATACATGAATTTCATGTAATGAATTGAAGACTAATAGAAATAAAAAAAGACGCGAAGCGTCTTTTCAGTTGAAATACAGAACACTGTAAGGATTAACTCACGTCAGAGGTTAGCTCGTGCATATCCTGTGGAATAGCATCCCAGCCTTCTTTAATGGTTTTTAAAATCGACACCACGTCGTCAATCGCTTGTGGGTCGTTATTAATATTAGCTTCAGACATTCTACGCAACATGTAGTCGTATAACTGAGTCAAATTAGCGGCAACATCAGCACCTGCATCCATATTCAAGCTGCCATTTAAACCATTAACAATCCCGATAGCTTTGCCAATTAACACGCCTCTGTTGGCTATGTCACCGTTCACTATAGCTAATTTAGCTTGAGCTAACCGTTCTAGTGCACCCGCTAATAACATTTGGATAATACGGTGTGGTGTCGCCACTGCCATATTACTGTCTACTGACACCTTACGATATGATTGCATTGAACCGCGCATATTTACACCTACCTATTTGAATCAATTGCTTTATACACATTAATTTGGCGTTTTGTGGTATTGCCAGCCTGCAACAACGATTGTCTAAAATCCATTATTTTTCGACTTTGCTTTATCAATGTCTGAGTCAAATCAAACTGCTGTTCCAGTACTTCTCTGTCAGTAAAATTTGTATCAGACACTAAGGCATGCAATAACTTTTGACGCGTCTTAGTAAGTAAATGCAATTCTGATACCAAATCTGAAACAACTTCGTCTTCAGGTTTAGACTTTTCGATTTTATCAATAATAAACATCAGCTTACTATTGATATCATTAATTTCAGCCAGCGAGTAATCCAATCGAAACCTCTTATGTAAAACTTAACATATCTGTACCAAGACCATGATAGTCAAAAAACTGCTTGTTCTATGTTTATAGCTTACTTAATCATTAATTATTATTCCGAACAACACCAGGTAAAGAATCTAAGCGGGACTGTAAATCACTAGCGCTGCTGTTTAAATTAGCGACTACTAAGTCCATCGCATTATATTGTTTATATAAGCGATCGCTATAAGCTGCCATACGAGTATTAAGCTGATCGCGACTGTCTGCTATACGACTAAGTTGTTCATCCAAAGAAGAATCACGGCTATCCATGATACCGCCAGATTTAATGTAACCATCTAATAAAGATGACATCTTACTTGCAAGACCAGTATTTTCAGCGCTAAACATCTCAGCAATAGCACCTTTATCGTTACTGATAACGTCAGTTAATTTAGTGGAGTCAATTTCAAGTAATCCTTCACGAGTTGTTGTCACCCCCAAGTTAGCCAACATTTTATCACCATCAGATGTGCCAAATTTATCTGATAACATATTCCTTAATTGACCTTGAATACTGCGAGGCAGGGCATCACCTTGTAAAATTCCTGCTTTTTCGGTATCAGCATCATAACTCGTTAGATCTTTTATAGTTGTCATCACAGTATTGTAGGCTTCAACAAAACCTTCAATCGCAGCTTTGGTTTTAGCAGTGTCTTTACTTACGGTTATAGTTGTTGTTTTATCGACATCTGCGGCCGTTAACGATAACGACACCCCAGTAATTGCTTCACTAATACTATTTTTTTGCGAGACGACTTTGACACCATCAATATAAGCAATGGCATTTTTTGCAGGCGTCACCTCTGTCATGGTAAACGTATCAACCAAGCCAGTATTGCCATCAGTATCAATAGCGGTAGCGCTAATGGTATTGTCTAAACCAGTATTTTTAGAGCTAAGGACTAACTGCGGCCCTAACTCACCGTTAATAATCGTTGCGGTAACGTCACTGTTATTGTCTGAACTATTAATTTTATTCATAATTTCAGTCAGTGTATCAGTGCCTTCAACATCAACACTAAAACTGTCACCACTGCCAACAGCTATTGATAATGAGCCAGTACCAATTGCAGTGGCATTATCCGCCACCACTGCAGAACCGACTTTTTGACTTTGGGCGAGTTGTTCAACTTTAACTTGGTAGCTTCCGGATACAGCCGTTTTATCAACAGTAGCAGATAAAAAATCTTTAGGAGAAATTGCCACTTTCTGACTACCAAAAGTAGCCGATTCAGTTAACGTCTTTAACTTAGCATTAAACTCTGACATCGCGCTTTTTAAAGAGCCAATACCCGATATTTGCGCATTGATTTTACCTTCATTAACATCAAATTTTGCAATCTTACCTGCGCTTTCAGCATTGACGAGCGCGGTAACAATACCACCGATATCAATTCCAGAACCAATACCAACTGATGTTAATCCCATAATAACCTCTGCTTGTTTCTATAACGTTAAAAACCGAAAAACATAATCTTAGTGTTAGACTTCAGTTTTCATTAATAGACCCGTAACTTCATTTAATTTTTTAGCAATATCTAATGCTTCTTCATTAGGTATTTGTCTAATCAATTCACCTGTCGTCACATCGATGACTTTAACCACTTGAATTCCAGAATCTTCATCCACTTTAAAGGATAACCCTTTCTGCATCACATTCATGCTCGCCGCAATATCACTTACCGCTTGATTTAATTCTTCGGCATCGACTTTAGAAGCCGGATTAACCTGCTCGGTACTGCGGCTGTTATCTGCTACTTTTTGAATACTATCTCCAGGTAAAGCGCCCTTGGCTAGACTAGGCTGCTTTTCTAGCATATTAACCTGTCCATCTGTGCGCAAAAGGGCATTTGATCCAGCTACATTAACTTCCATGGCACACCTCAACTAAACGAATAAAACAAAGCAATAATCACACCATTTTTAATTATTAGATATAGGTCAACATCTAAATAATAATGACCGCATGTAAACAATCCAATAACGATTAAGTATGTGCCTTATTATAGGGTTTAAAACATAAAAGGGAGAATCGCAAGCGACCCTCCCTATCGGCAACCTTAACTTAGTTAATCGCTATTATAGTAGTGACAACGCAGTCTGTGGTATCTGGTTAGCCTGAGCCAACATCGCAGAAGAGGTTTGCGATAGAATCTGCTGCTTAGTTAACTGAGCTGTTTCTGAAGCAAAATCAACATCTTGAATACGGCTACGTGCATCTGACACGTTAGATTGAATGTTATTCAAGTTATTAATGGTAAAGTTTAAGCGATTTTGAACTGCACCGATATCTGCACGTTGACTATCAATCTGACCGATAGCGGCATCAATAACACTTATCGCATCTTGCGATTTGGCAGCATCGGTAATATCTAAGCTTTCAACAGATTTAAATGCAGAAGCTGAACTATTAAACTCTGTAGCAGCT